>NZ_ALOW01000036.1:0-194758 GCF_000292385.1 Acinetobacter sp. GG2 | reverse complement strand
GGTAATACGAAAACTGAATTGAATAGCAAAATTGATAACACCAAGACCGAGCTTGAAAACAAAGGCTTGAACTTTGCTGGTAACAGCGGTGCAGATGTACACCGTAAACTTGGTGAGAAGCTCAACATTGTAGGTGGTGCGGCTGCTTCAACTCCAGCTGCGAAAACAAGCGGTGAAAATGTTATTACCCGTACGACTCAAGATGGTATTCAGATTGAGCTATTAAAAGACTCGAAGTTTGACAGTGTGACTACTGGCAATACCACTTTGAACAATAACGGTTTGACTATTAAAGAAGGCCCAAGCATTACTAAAGAAGGTATTAATGCAGGTGGTAAACAAATTACCAATGTAGCTGATGGTGTAAATGCTAAAGATGCAGTGAATAAAGGTCAGTTAGATGATCTTGCTGCCAAGCAAAATGCAACTGATGATGCTGCGGTGAAATACGACGATGCCAAGACCAAAGATAAAGCTACCTTAAAAGGTAAAGACGGCACGGTTTTAGATAATGTGAAAGCAGGCAATATTTCATCTACCTCAAAAGAAGCAGTAAATGGTAGCCAGATTCATAATATTTCAAACAGTCTCAAAAACAGCATTGGTGGAAATACAGTTGTAAACCCAGACGGCAGCCTGACGACCAATAACATTGGTGGAACAGGTAAAAACAATATTAATGATGCAATTAGTGAAGTAAAAAATACTGCAACTAAAGCAAAAACGACCGTAACAGAAGGCAACAACATTGTTGTAAAACAAACTGTTAATAAAGATGGCAGTACTAACTACGAGGTAGCGACCAAGAAAGATCTAACTTTAGATAGCGTTACTACAGGCGATAGCGTACTTAATCATAATGGTTTGACTATTAAAGATGGTCCAAGCATGACTAAAGACGGTATAAATGCTGGTGGTAAGAAAATTACCAATGTCGCGAATGGCGTGATTGCACAAAACTCTAAAGATGCTGTAAATGGCGGTCAGGTTCATAACATCTCAACAAGTATTAAAAATAGTATTGGTGGAAATACAGTTGTAAACCCAGACGGTAGTCTGACCACCAATAACATTGGTGGAACAGGTAAAAATAATATCAATGACGCAATCAAATCTGTAGATGACAAAGTCACAAATGGTGTAAATGACTTGACCCAAAAAGGGCTGAATTTTGGTGCGAATGACCAGAAAGCAACTCAGGGTAAAGCTGTCCACCGTAAGCTTGGTGACACCATTAATATTGTAGGTGGGGCTAATCCAGAAACTGCTGAAGATAAAACCAGTGGCGAAAACATTATTACTCGTACCACAGAAGATGGCGTCAAAATTGAGATGCTAAAAGATGTGAAATTCGACAGTGTAAATGTCGGTGGTCATATCTTGAATCAGCAAGGTCTCATCATTAAAGGTGGTCCAAGCATCACAATTAATGGTATTGATGCTGGAAGTAAGCAAATTACCAATGTTGCAGATGGGGTTAATGCAAAAGACGCAGTCAATAAAGGCCAGTTAGATAAGCAAATTAATGAAGTTAAAGATCAAATTGGTAAAGATATTGGCAAACTTTCTGATCATGCTGTGCAGTATGACAAAGATAAAAATGGCAATGTCGATAAGAACTCAGTCACTTTAGGTGGTGGAGATAAAGGTACAAACCTGAAAAATGTAGCTGATGGTAAAGTTGCTGAAGGTTCTAAAGACGCCGTAAATGGTGGTCAATTGTGGAATGTTCAAAATCAGGTCGATAAGAATTCGAATGATATTAAGAACATTCAGAACAACATTGACAACATTTCTAATGGTAAAGCAGGTTTAGTTCAACAGCAAAAACCAAATGGTGAAATCACGGTCGGTAAAGACACGGGTGGTACTAGCGTAAATATGGCTGGTAAAGACGGTGATCGAGTTGTCCAAGGTGTTAAAGATGGCGAGATTAAAGCTGGTTCGAACCAAGCCGTAAATGGTGGTCAGATTCACAATATTTCAGACAGTATTAAAAACAGTATCGGTGGAAATACAACTGTTAATAGTGATGGTTCAATCACGACTAAGAATATTGGTGGAACGGGTAAAGACAATATTAATGATGCCATTGGTACATTAAATCAGTCGAACCAAGAATTAGGCAACAAAATTACCAATCTGGGAGATCAGTTACAACAAGTATTCTATGACACCAATAAACGTATTGATGACGTTGAGAAAAAAGCCAATGCGGGTATTGCTGCTGCTATGGCTTTAGAAAATGCGCCGTTTGTAGCAGGTAAATATACCTATGCTGTAGGCGCTGCATATCATGGTGGTGAGAACGCAGTCGGTGTGACCTTACGTAAAACCTCTGACAATGGCCGTTGGTCAATCACAGGTGGTGTAGCAGCTGCTTCTCAAGGTAAGCCAAGCGTTCGTATTGGTATTAGTGGTGTTATTAACTAAGAAAAACTGGTTAGGAGAGTAGCAATGCTCTCCTTGCTCGACAGATTAAAGAGATTATAGAAATGAATAAAACAATCCAAAGCTTAGTCGTAGCAGCTGTTGCTGGTTTCACGGTAACAACTTATGCAAATGAACCAGCTCAGCTACAGGAAATTCATTTTCCAGCGATTGAAAAAAGCTATTTGAAACAAGTAAAACGTTATGAATACCAAGATGTTGCACGTTTAGACCAAGGCCTAAATAAAGACCAAATTCGAGCTTTACTAGGCAATCCGCAATTTAGTGAAGGACTTTTTGCAGTAAAAGTTTGGAACTATGTATTAGATGTCCGTATTCCTAACACAAACCAGTACCAACGTTGCCAGTTACGTGTTGATTTTGATAAGCGCTATTTAACAGAACGTTTATCTTGGAAAGGTGAGGCTTGTGAAGGTTTGGTTGCTTGGGGAGAAAATAATCAGGCATCAGCACATAGCACTGTAATTGCAGATCGTACAGCGAGTGTCTTATTTGCCTTTGATCGATTTGATGCGAGTGCTATTGAAAAAGGTGCTGAGAGCATTACCAAAATTGCTGAGCAGATTAAAAAAAGTCAAACAAGGAATCCTATTATTGTTTCAGGCTTTACGGATCGGTTAGGTAAATTTAGCTATAACCAACAATTGTCTTCACAACGTGCTAATACTGTTGCCAAATTATTGGTGCAACAGGGTATTGTAGCAAGTCGAATCCAAATACAGGCAAATAGTCAGACCGATTTATATAAACAGTGTAGCGGTAACAATAGTTCACAACTTATTCAATGTTTAGCACCAAATAGACGTGTTAATATCAATTGGTAAAACGGTCTGTCACGGCAAAGTAATCATCCATAAGGTGGTTACTTTTTCGTTTTAAGGGACTAACAAAGTAAAAGGATATATTTAAAAATATTATTTTTTATAAATTTTATATAAAAATCATCTTTTAAAATAATAAAAGTTCTGTGGTGTGAGTAAGCCATCTAAGGGTTGATCCCAGCTTTGACGTTCTAACGTGTGTTCAATAAATTGAAATTGATGAGCCAATCCTAAACGGTAAGGTTTATGCTCAGTACTTGCCAATGTACGATCATAATAGCCACCTCCCATACCAATACGTGTCCCGTAGTGATCACAAGCTAAAAGCGGCATAAGCAGTAAATCAAGCTCTGAGACATGTTTTCCTCGCGTTGCCATAGGTTCTTTCATTCCGAGTGGATGATGAGAAAAACGTCGACTTAAATATTGGTTTTTATTGATCTTTATCCATACTAAACGTTGATTCATTGAACAAATCATAGGTAAATAGACTTTTTTGTTATTTTTAAAGCAGAGTTTGATAATAAGATCAGTATGAATTTCACCGAAAGCATGTAGATATAAGCCAATTTTTTTTGAGGAGTGAAAAATAGGAAGTCTATTTAGGTAATGTAAAACGTTAAGTTGAGCCTGTTTTTGCTCAAATTGGGTTAAAGAACGTCTTTTAGATCTTAAATTTTTTCTAATAAAACTTAGTTCGTTCATGTATAAATCTAATAAAGATTTGAAATCAGTCGTCCAAAATTATACCTATTTTTCTATAGTTTTACCGAAATTTAAGTATTATAAAAAAACAATATAGTTTAATCGATAGCATAAAAATTAATTTTTTCTAAAAAAGGCATCTATATAAGTTTTTTAGCTTTTTTACGTATCTACAGTATTTATTTACATGTAATCAGGATAAGTATATTTAAAGATGAGTATGAAACTGTGAAGGTTATGAAGTTAAAAATTTTAACGATGATGATGTGTACTGCTTTACTGAGTGCTTGTACCAAACAGGCAGACTCAGAAGCTCCTCAAGTTGACTATAAAGCTCAATTTGAAGAATCTGACCAAAAAATTGGCGAGTATTTAGACCAATTGGATAATCCTAAAACACCGCAGGAAGTTAAGGTTAAAATTTTATGTCACGACTATCCTGATCTTTACAAAAAAAAGTACATGCCTGCCTTAATGAAAATTTCACCAAAGCCCTATACTGAAGAGAAACTACTTTCAGATTTGAAAAGTGCAACGGATTACTATAAAGGAAGTTTAGGAATAAAATGCGATAATTGAAAAAATGCATAGTGTCACGTAAAAATCAATAATTGTGAATTGATTGGCATTATTTAGATATGCTAAATTTATTGATGTTCATTATTTAAATTTTTCACTGGACTTGAAATGCAAATCATAAAATTTTTGCGGAGTTTTAATACGATTGGTACCTATTTAACACTTGCTTCTATCTTGTTAGTGGTCATGATGATTTACTTTTATGTCATCAATCCTGCATGAACATTTAAAGAAAAATTATTTTATCTATTCGTTATCTTAAATGGAAGTTGAATAATTAATACAAGGTAGGGATATGAAATTTAAAATATTATTAATAAGTTTTATTGCAACGGGTTGCTATGCTAATGACAATACAGATGATCCAGATATTTGTAATATCGTGAAAAAAGTTGCTTACAACGTAATGGAAGCTCGACAGAAAAAAGTACCAGCGCAGGAATTGCAACAAATTGCTGATAGTCTTACAGATCAAAAAGCAAAGCAGTTTTATCAAGACTTAATTAACTCAGCTTATGCTGCAAAAGTATTCAAAACGAGTTTTTTTAAACGGAAAGCTATCGAAGATTTTCAAACAGGGTGGTATCAAGAATGTTTGAAAAGAAATGCACAATAATTAATAGATGATAATTCACTGATTTTTAAGTTTAACTAATGAATGGAAAATAAAATTGAGGGTAGACTGACAGGTCTGTATAGAGACTTTAATTTGAAATAAAAATTATATTTATACTTATTTTCTAGAAAATAAATACTCCGAAGATGCCGCTGCATGTGTCGTTACCCTGAACCCGATGAGTTCAAGGTGGACGCGACGTATACTTGCTGGGTTTCCTACTCGAAGGTAGGCATACACTCTAAATATACAGAACGCAATCCATAAGTTTAAGTATCGGCAGGGGAATAGACCCGCTGGCGAACATCCCAGAGATAGCTTAATTATAAACGATCTTATTCAGTTGGCAATCGTCTGAGTTTATTGAACTGTAAAGTTAGTCTTCATTTGATGAAGCTTTGTACACTAAAAGTACATATAGTAATCATGAGACACACGAGGTAACTTCAATAAAAAAATGCCTTGCTCTATTACTTATAGCGCAAGGCATTTTTTGTTGAAAGAGGTTAATTAAACAGTTTGTTCAACATCTTCCAAAATTGCCTGTAGTAGACGTTCACAGTGTGTATATTCTTGCAAAGATTTATTCAAGCTTAATACTTCTTGGGTGAGCTGTAGGGCAACCATAATGACCAGTTTGTTGTGCTCAACACGGGGAGCACTGCGACGCATTTCGTTAAATTTCTCATTGAGAAGTTCAGCCGCACGCTCAAGTTCTTCTCTTTTATCAGAGGTAGTCGCAAGTCTAAAAGTTTGCTCAATAAGCCGAAGCTCTACCATGACTTGTTCACTCATGATTGCGTCTCCTCGCCAGTTTCAGCATTTGGGTGAGCAAGTTGCTGAATTTCTTGTGCATTTTGATCTTGAGCTGTACCTAAAATTGCTAAACGTTGAATAATGGCTTCAACTTTGGCTTTGGCAAGTTCATTTTTTTGTAACAAACGGTCACGATCTTGCTGTAAATCATGCAACTCTTGTTGAGTCTGTCGTTGATGTGACTGAAGTTTTTCTTTGGTTACACGTAACTCATTACGCTCTGCCAAAATTTCTTGAAAACGATTTTTTAAATCAGTGGTACTTTTTTCTAGACGGCTATAACGTTCAGCAAGTGTATTAGCATCTTGATTCAATTGTTGAAATTGGCCTTGTAACTGAGTCAATTGCTCAGTTAATGTCTCAATTTCCTCTTGTTTTTTAGTAATGATGCTATTTTTTTGCACAACTTGTGCGTGATGCTCTGTTTCAGCCAGTTCTTTAGCTTCCGAGAGAGTAGAATTTTCACTCTCTAGATGATGTAAGCGTGTTTTTAAAACGCCAATATGCGCTTGTAGCCGCTGTAATTGTTCTAACATAACGAGGTCGCACAGAATTGCAATCAAAGGTAATATATACGAAGTATAGAGATTGGATAAACGAATGCAAGACGATATTTCAGGCTGGACAGAATGGAACGCTCATTTTGAAGGAATTGAAGAAATTTCAAGCCCTAGTGAGTTACATGGTTTACTAACAGGTATTGTTTGTGTGACAGAAGTGCCAACGCGTGAAGAATGGACACAAATTTTAACAACTCTTAATGTACCTGATTTAAATGAAGAAGCTTTAGCGCTTTTAACTGATGAAACAGAAGATGTAGCTCATGCTTTATCGGAAGATGAATTGGACTATTTACCAATGCTTCCAGATGATGAGCATACGCTACAAGATCGCGTACAAGCATTATCAGACTGGTGTGCGGGTGTTGTTCTTGGCTTTGGTTTGGCATCGGGTCATGTCCGTGCTGATGAGCGCGAATTAATTGAACATTTGCAAGATGTAGCAGCAGTAGAGTTTGAAGACTCTGATAACGACGAAGAAGGCGAAAGCAGTTACGAAGAATTGTACGAATTTGTACGCCTTATTCCTGTGAGTTTATCTATTGGCAGAAAGAAAGTAACAGTTGCTGAAAGTTCATTATTGAAAAACTTTTATGCAAAAAGTAAAACTTCTGCTGTAGGCACTACAGATCAAAATATTGTAGAAATGTTTACACCACATCGCCCAAGTTAATTGAGGCGATGTGTTATTGGCTGTGTTTAATTTTTTGACTTTAAAATTCTAAATCAAGTAGATCATTATGAAATTGCCTCAAGCTGATTTTCAACATCGCAGAAATCGTCTAGCAGAAAAAATGGGTCCAAACAGCATTGCGATTATTGCAACGCGTGAGGAAATGTACCGTAATCGTGATGCGGATTATAAATTCCGTGCCGATAGTAGTTTTTTCTATTTGACTGGTTTTGCAGAGCCTGAGGCAGTAGCTGTTATAGAAACCTTTGATGACGTTACTGACTATAGCTATAGTCTGTTTTGTCGTGAACGTAACCGTGAGATGGAAATCTGGAATGGTTACCGTGCGGGAATTGACGGCGCAATTGAAGAGTATGAGGCAGATGAAGCCTATGCTATTGATCTGCTTGATGAAGAAATTATTGAAAAATTATTAAACAAAGAACGCCTTTATTATCGAATTGGGCACAATGCTGCATTTGACGCCAGAGTAAGCCAATGGATTAAAAAAGCGAATGCAGAGCACCGTCATGAAGCTGCTCCAGCTCAGTTGGTTCAACTTGATCGCATTATTGATGAAATGCGTTTAATCAAGTCACCACAAGAAATTGAGCTAATGCAAATTGCCTCAAAAATTAGTGCTAAGGCACATACCCGTGCGATGCAAACAGTTCGCCCCGGCATGATGGAATATGCTCTTGAAGCCGAGCTTAATTATATATTTGGGCAAAATGGCTGTGTGCCTTCTTACAACAGTATTGTCGGTGGTGGTGCTAACGCTTGCATTTTGCACTATGTTGAAAATAACCAGCCTCTTAAGGACGGTGATTTGGTTTTAATTGATGCTGCATGTGAATATGAGTTTTATGCATCGGACATTACTCGTACCTTTCCTGTAAATGGAAAATTTAGTGCTGAACAAAAAGCATTGTATGAAGTGGTACTGGCATCTCAATATGCGGCGATAGACGCAGTACGTATTGGTAATGCGTACCGTGAGCCTCATGAGGTTGCAGTCAAAATTTTAACTGAAGGCTTAGTTGATTTAGGTTTGCTCAAAGGTGATGTGAGTGAACTGATTGAAACTGAAGCATATCGTCAGTTTTATATGCATGGTACAGGCCATTGGTTAGGTATGGATGTACATGATGTCGGTTCTTATAAAAAAGATGACGATTGGCGCCAATATGAAGAAGGTATGGTGGTTACTGTTGAACCAGGTTTATATATTGCACCAGATGATGAAACTGTAGATAAAAAATGGCGTGGTATTGGTATTCGTATTGAAGATGATGTGGTCGCAACCTCAAAAGGCCCACGAGTTTTAACTGCTGACGTAGTTAAAGATATTGCAGATATTGAACATTTAATGGCGCAAGCTAAAGCATAATTAAACGTATTCGCCAAAGGAGCAAATTCGATGCAACAACAAGTGATTATTGTAGGTGGGGGTATGGTGGGTTTGAGCCTTTCCCTGATGCTGGCGAAGGCTAATATCGCAGTCAAGCTATTAGAAGCTGTGAAATACCCAAACTATGATGATCAGAATGTTGCTCCTTACCATTCTAGTTTCGATGCACGTAATACGGCTTTATCACGTCGTAGCGTACAGATCTATCAGAAGCTGGGGTTATGGGATGCATTACAACAGCACGCCACTCCAATTTTACAAGTTCACATTACTGAGCAAGGCAGTTTTGGTAAAGCACGTTTAGTTGCAGAACAAGAAAAAGTCGAAAGCTTTGGACAAGTCATTGAGAATGCGTGGCTCGGTCGTGTTTTATTAACTCAAGTACGCCAACAACCTTTGATTGAGCTAATTGATGGCGTACAAGTCACTGCTTTAACTCAAGATGCTGAACAAGTACATATCGAAGCTCAGCGTGGTGATGAACTTTTAAAGCTTGAGTCAAAATTATTAATTGCAGCAGATGGACGCGACTCTTTCTGCCGTCAAGCAATTGGTGTGGGTGTTGATGTCCACGACTATGATCAGGTTGCGATCGTTACGACTGTTCAGACTTCAAAACCGCATAAGCAGGTAGGGTTTGAGCGTTTTAGTGCATTAGGACCTTTAGCTTTATTGCCGTTACCGGGTGAATATCGTCGCTCAGTGGTATGGCCTGTTAAAAAGGGTACTGAAGATAAGTGGTTAGGTGAAGAAAACGACCAGCATTTTTTAAGTGCCTTGCAACAAACCTATGGTGACAGAGCAGGTAAATTTGAAAAAACAGGCAAACGTTTTAGCTATCCGCTTTCACAAGTGCTTGCGCATAAACAAGCGGTTGGGCGCGTTATTTTAATGGGCAATGCAGCGCACACCATTCATCCAGTTGCAGGGCAAGGTTTTAATTTATGCCTGCGTGATGCAGATGTGTTGCTACGTTATTTGGTAAATCAGCTAAGCGCATCTGATGATATTGGTAACCCAGATAATTTGCTTGCCTATGAACAAGCACGTTTATCAGACCAACAGCGAGTAATTAAGTTCTGCGATACTGTTGTTCGCGGTTTTAGTAACCAAAACCCATTATTAAAATTAATCCGTAATACGGGATTAATTGCATTTGATGTTATTCCGGGTGTTAAGCCACTGGTAGCGAACTATGCAATGGGGCTAAAAGCATGAGTGAAGTCTTAGATGTCGTTATTGTTGGTGGTGGACTGGTCGGTGGCTTAACTGCTTTATTACTTGCTCAAGGTGGTGTACAGCCTACCGTGCTTGATGCTGCCCCTGTACTTGATGTTGAAAAAACATTAAGTGTGATGAACCCACGTGTTTTAGCACTTAGCCAAGCGACGATTCATTTACTTAAAATAGTGAATGTTTGGGATGATTTAGCACGTCAAATGCCTTATACCGGCATGCAGGTGTGGAATCTAAATGGCTATGGTGAAATTAATTTTGGCCATGAGTCTGTACAAAGACCAATGCCAGAGCAAGCCTTAGGTTCTATGGTTGAGCCGAGCGTATTGAATGTTGCCATTCAGCAAAAGATGCTAGAGCAGTTAACCGATTATCGTACTGAAGTTCGTGTTACGCGTATTGAGCAAGGTGTTGGGTGCTGGCATATCCAATTGGCTGATGGATCTACAATTAAAACTAAACTGCTTATTGGTGCAGATGGTGCCAATTCATTTGTACGTGAGCAAGCTTTTATTGACCTAGATGTCCTAGATTACAAACAAGCAGCCATCAGCTGTGCAATTAAAACGTCTAAGCCGCATCAGCATGTTGCTCGTCAAATTTTCTTACCTACTGGACCTTTGGCATATTTGCCAATGGCGAGTCTGGATGCAAGTGAAAATGGTTACTGGCAGTCAATTGTCTGGACACTGCCAGATGATTATGCCGATGAATATTCGGCTTTAAGTGATGTTGAATTTATGCAGCTTCTAACTCGTGAAAGCCAGCATATGTTGGGTGAAGTGCTCGATGTTCGTTCAAGAGCACAGTTCCCACTTAAGGCTCGTGCTGCAAAACAATATGTGAAGGCTGGTTTAGCCCTAATCGGTGATGCCGCTCATGTTATCCATCCGCTTGCTGGACAAGGGGTAAATATTGGCTGTTTAGATGCCGCTGTACTCTGTGATGCGCTACTGCATGATTTAGGCCGTGGTGTGTGGGCGCATGAACAAACATTAAGACGTTATGAACACCGTCGTAAAGGACAAAACGATGCGATGATGCACAGCATGTCTGCGATTGGTTGGCTAGAAAGTTCTGAGTTGTTCCCATTTATTTTGGCTCGAAATGCGGGACTTAAGCAGGTTGAACAAATTTCGTTCTTAAAAGAGCGTTTTATGCAACAAGCGAACGGTTTAGGGGCTTTACAAAACACCCTGTATAGTCGTTAAAATAATTACGAAGTTTATGCTCTACTGGTCTAAATAAATATCAGTAGATATTTTTTAAACAATCATTTATATATCATTACCAATTCGGTCAGAAAAGATACGGATTTGACCAATTTGGCTCTTTGCTAAATGCAAAGAGATTGCTAAATTTCTGAGGTCTCAAAGGCCATAGCGATGATGCAATACAAATCATTGTGGGGAGTGTAAATATGACAGATATCAATGATTATGAAGATGCAGAAGATTCTGCTGTAGATGAAGATGAAGCCAAAGCGGCTGAGAGCGGCGCGGCTGATGAAGAAGCAGGCAACTTAACGGATGCCGATCTTGCAGAAGCAGAAACGCTTACCGTAACTGCGAAACAAAAACAGCGCCAAGCATTGGAAGATGAGGTTGCTGCATTTTTAGCTCGCGGTGGGAGAATTACTGAAGTTCCGCCAGACGAACATAGCGACCATTAATATTAAAAAAGCATCACATGAGTGATGCTTTTTTTATTGGCTTTTAAATTGAGTTAAAGGTTATTTTGCAGTTCTTTTAAAATGCCGCATTCGTCTACTGTGCGGTCGGTAGAGCAGTGTTGTTTTAAATCGATGAGTGTTTCTTTTAAAAGCAAAAGTCGTTCAATTTTTTCCGATACTTCGATCAAATATTTATTCACCAAATTATCAACTTCCGTACAAGCCTGTTTCGGCTGAGCTTTCATCTGTTTTAGCGTTTTAATGTCGTTAAGGGAAATATCTAATTCGCGGCAATGTTTAATAAATAATAGGTCCGCGAGCGTTTGATCTGTGTAAATACGATAATTATTTTCTGAGCGCTGAATACGGTCCAGCACACCTACTTTTTCGTAATAGCGAATAGTATCGATAGGAATATCCGCTTTTTTTGATAATTGGCCAATAGAAAGACTCATAAGACTTGACTCTGGAGCTACTCAAGGGTTTTTAATCACTATAAAAGAGTTTTTGAGGAAATAAAATGGCCGGATGTGGATGTGCTTCAACATGTTCCCCTACAAAGAAAGTCAGCCCACGTTTTAGAAAGGCGTTGTGGATTGCACTTGTGATTAATGCACTCATGTTTGTGGTTGAAATAGTAGGCGGTTATAAAGCCCAATCTGTTTCATTGTGGGCAGATGCACTCGATTTTGCAGGAGATTCAGCAAATTATGCTTTGTCTTTAGTTGTACTTTCGATGAGCCTTTACTGGCGCGCAACCGCAGCACTGGTTAAAGGATTAACCATGGCAGCTTTTGGTTTCTTCGTCATTGCAAAAGTTGTATGGTCATTTTTTCATGGCGTTTCACCTGAACCGATGGTCATGGGCACAATTGGGGTAATCGCCTTAATTGCGAATGTTTCTGTTGCGCTTATGCTTTATGCATTTAGGGATGGTGATGCCAATATGCGCTCTGTTTGGCTGTGTAGTCGAAATGACTCTATTGCGAACATTGCTGTTATTTTTGCTGCTGTAGGTGTGTTTGGAACAGGCACCGTATTTCCGGATTTATTGGTAGCCTTCGTGATTGCATACTTAGGTGTATCTTCCGGCTATGCTGTGATTAAGCAATCATTACAGGAAAGAAAACAGTCAAAAGTGATGTTAGGTTCAGAAGCTTAATTTTGATTGCATAAATAAAAAGTACCATTAAACATGGTACTTTTTAATGGTTGAATACATTAGATGAGAAGCGAAATTGCGATACTCCACATAACGCAACCAATAAGAAAGTCTAAAATTTTCCAAGCTTTTGGATTGGTAAATAACGGTTTTAGTAATCTTGCACCATAACCTAAACTGAAAAAGAAAATCCAAGAAGCAAGAATACTGCCCAAAGCAAAACTAAGTTTGTCTTCTAGCTGAGTTGCAACCGAACCCATCAGTACAATGGTGTCTAAATAGACATGTGGATTTAACCAAGTAAAGGCAAGGCAGGTCACTAGTGCTTGGGTTAAAGTTTGTTTTGGGCTGCCTTGAAGCTCCATGCCTTGGTTCGTTTTAAACGCTGCATAGAATGCTTTTGCACCGTATACGAATAAGAATGTTGCCCCTAAATATTTAGCGACCGAGATTAAGATGGGTGATGCAGTCATAATTTCGGCAAAACCTAATACACCGCAAGCAATTAAAATCGAGTCAGACAAGGCACAGATTAAACATAGCCAAAATACATATTGCTGTTTAAGTCCTTGCTTTAGAACAAAAGCGTTTTGGGCACCAATCGCTACGATTAGGCCGCTACCAATACCTAAACCTTTAAAAAACACACTCAGAGAAAGCATAACCATTAAGCAGAAAAAATCAGATGCGGGAATTATCTGACTTTTTATTGGGAAATAAGTAAAATTAAGAATATTTAGGTTTGGCTAAAAATAATTTAGGTTTGTATATGTTAGATAGTAAGCAATGTGAAGCTTTTCTTGCTGTTGCAGAAGTCGGGAGTTTTGATGCAGCAGGAGAGCATTTATGTATAACTCCTTCTGCTGTATCACTACGTGTACAAGCACTAGAAAAATATTTGGGTCAGATTTTAATTATACGGGGCCGCCCTTGTGTACTCACACAAGCAGGACAAACCTTGCTCCAGCATTTACGTCATACAAGGTTAATGGAGCAAAATCTTTTACAAGGTTTAACGGGAAAATCTTCTGAATCGGAATTTTATAAAATTGCTTTAGCTTCAAATGCAGACTCATTAGCAACTTGGCTTTTACCAACTATTCAGCAAACATTGTTTAAAGAAAAAATAGTGTTAGAGCTAAAAATTGATGATCAATC
Organism: Acinetobacter sp. GG2; assembly: GCF_000292385.1. Taxonomy (NCBI): domain Bacteria; kingdom Pseudomonadati; phylum Pseudomonadota; class Gammaproteobacteria; order Moraxellales; family Moraxellaceae; genus Acinetobacter; species Acinetobacter sp. GG2. Next base: position 180,898 of record NZ_ALOW01000036.1, on the reverse strand, counting down.
ACACACGCATACTTTGCTAGAAACGGGGCAGGTTAATGCATGTATCACAGCAGAAGAGCAGGTTATGGCGGGTTGCTTAGCTCAGCCTCTTGGTAAAATGCGCTATAAAATGCTGGCATCGGTCGAATTTGTAAACCAGTGGTTTAGTGGAGGAATTAACCGAGAAAATTTAAGAAAAACACCAGCAGTTATTTTTAATCATAAAGATTTAATGCATTCGGAAGTTTTATTAAAAGGATACGGTTTACCGATGCAGAGTTATCCTTATAGTTTTATTCCGGCAACAGATGCTTTCGTCAAAGCAATTCAGCTGGGTTTAGGTTACGGAATGGTGCCAGAGCTTCAAGTTCAACCATTACTCGAAAACGGAACACTTATTGATATTATGCCTGAGGCTCAACTTGATATTCCTTTGTATTGGCACCACTGGAAAAGACAGTCGAAACAACTTGATGTGCTGACCGAAACAATTGTTCAATCAGCGAAAAAGATATTGAGATAAATTTAAGTCTGTGAGCGTGCATAAAAATTTGAAACGTGTTGAATATAAAACTCTATGTCTTGCGCTGAATAACCTAAAAGTTGTCCGATTCTACGGTCTAGTGCTAAGCGGTCTTCAAGTTGAGTTTCCTTTATTGATTTTTCAATACATAACACGAGTTCATTCAAATTTGTTAAAGAGGCATCTTTATAGATCAGCATAATTGAAAAAGGTACAGGTAAAGATGTTTCAATATCTTTACTGAGCATAGTTAAAGTACCTTGCTCAAGGTGCTTTACAAATTCAGTAGGTAATAAGTCATAAAATAAAGCAATTGGTTTCTTACCAGACAATAATAATTCTAGTTCTTGCCCTTCATGGGGGCCAAGTTTCCCAAGCTGTTCAGCCATATCAATGCTCTTGTTTTTATGATTAATATTATTATGCAAAATTCATGCGCGGGATGGCATAAAGTATTTGCCATCGCCACACTTAGTTAAAAAATTAAGATTGTGTCAGCTCAAGTGCACGTTGATAAGCGACTTTTTTCTTAATACCTGTTAAATCGGCAGCAAGTTGAGATGCCGCTTTAACAGATAAATCTTGAAGTAAGCGTTTTAAAAGTTCGTCTAGTTTTTCTTGTTCCAGATCTGTTTTTTCTGCTGCACCACCAACCACAAGAACAATTTCACCTTTTTCTTGATTGTGATCATTTTCTATAAAACTAACCAAATCTTTTAAAGTCATTTTCTTGATGGTTTCAAAAGTTTTGGTAATTTCACGTGCGAAACCGACAGGGCGGTTTTCACCAAATACTTCAGCCATATTTTTTACGCATTCTAAAATACGGTGAGGTGCTTCATAAAAAATTAAAGTTTGAGTTTCATTTTTAAGCTTTTCAAGTTGTGTAATACGTTGTGAAGCTTTTGATGGTAAAAAGCCTTCAAAACTAAAACGGTCACTTGGTAAGCCCACCGCACTTAACGCAGCAATTGCAGCACATGCACCGGGTACAGGTACAACTCTAATACCATGTTCTTGTGCAGCTCGAACCAGTTTAAAACCGGGATCACTAATAAGCGGCGTACCTGCATCGCTAATCAAAGCAATATTTTCACCAGCAAGTAACTTTTGAACTAACTGTTCAATTTTATTGCTTTCGTTGTGGTCATGGCATGCTGTAAGTGGAGTAGATATATTATAGTGCTTAAATAATTGAGCCGACTGGCGTGTATCTTCGGCAGCCACAATAGAAACTGATTTTAAGATATCAATTGCACGGAAAGTCATATCATCTAAGTGCCCGATAGGGGTGGCTACAACAAATAACTGAGCACTCATTTGGTTTTTTACTCCGTACAGATAAACAATTTTAATCGGTTAGTGTACCCGAAATTATCTTTGTGGCGTGAACAATGTCATTGGGCTTTTTTACTTTTTAAGACATCTGCTTTTGATTTGCTCAATTGAAAAAAATTAAAAATGTATAGAGCAAGCATTGAGAGTATTTACATTTCTAATGGGGAAAATTATGTTAGTCGCGCAGCAGCTCGGGCAATGGGCTGAACAAACGGCATTAAAAATTTTAAAAGAACAAAATTATGAATGGGTCGCCAGTAATTATCATTCACGCCGTGGAGAGGTTGATCTGATTGTAAAACGCGGTAACGAATTGATTTTTGTTGAGGTAAAAGCGCGTGGGCAGGGAAATTATGGACAAGCTTGTGAAATGGTCACTGTAAGCAAACAGAAAAAAATAATTAAAACGGCGATGAGGTTTTTACAGCGCTACCCATCTTATCAGGATTTTTATTGTCGTTTTGATGTGATTTGTTTTGATTTTCCACAGAAAATTGCAAAAACAGTACAGCAAGACTTTTCGAAATTCCATTATGATCTGCAATGGATCGAAAATGCATTTACTTTGGATTAAGAGTTCATTACTCTTTTGAGCAAATTAAAACCGATGTTTATGATCAAGCCAAGAAGAGATTGATAGGAGTCTGGTGGAGTGTTGAAACGTATTGCTGTAACAGCGCTTTGTGTCGCAAGTTTGTCAGGTTGCGCAAGTTTTATTTCTGGTGGAACAGGTACAGCTCCAGTTGGAACAGATAGTGGTGTACGTAGCTTAGGTCAGGTATTCATTGACTCTTCAATTAAACGTACAGCGAATATTAACCTCTATAAGCTTGATCAGCGTTTTAAACAATCTCGCATTAACATCGAAAGCTTTCATAGCACAGTATTGTTAACAGGTCAGGTGCCAGACCCTTACTTGAAACAGCTAGCAGAAGATAATGTTAAAGCGATGAGTGATGTGAAAGCCGTACATAACTATATTACGGTAGGTAACAAAGTAAGCTATAACACGATCATGCAAGATGCTGGTGTAACTGCAAATACACGTGCTCTATTAATGAAAGCACCAGTTGTATCGGACAGTAAAGTACTCGTTCATACCGAAGATGGTGTTTTATACGTGATGGGTCGTTTAAATACTGCTGAAATTAATGATTTAAACAGTGTGCTTCAAAATGTGGGTAACGTGACCAAAATTGTGACGCTTATTGATAACATTGATTTAGCACCTGCTCCAGCAGCATCGACTGGCAACGCAACGACTACGCCAGTAATAAATAATGTTCTTGCTCAACCAACAGTTCAAACTCCTGTTGCAATTGATCCGGACCAAGCAGATCCAGCATCATCTACTGCACAATAAAATATGAACTTGATTGAACAATTACAAAGCAAAATTGAGCAGGCGAGAACTCTTTATAAAGAGTTCCGTCTGTATGATTTGGGGAGCTTTGCTTTAAACCGTTTTACACCAAAAGATGGTTTCGAGCAGGTTTTAAATGTGCGTTATGGCTTAAAGCCTCGCCATCGTCTAGATATTTATCGTTCTACTAAGCGCTTAGCTCATCGACCACTCATTGTTTTTGTACATGGTGGTGCTTGGCAACATGGTAATAAACGAGACTATTTATTTGTTGGTGAAGCTTTTGCAAAGGAAGGTTATGACGTTGCTGTCATTAACTATCAGCTTGCGCCAAAGAATATTTTTCCAAGTTATGTAGAGGACTTAACGCAAGCGTTAAATTATTTGCATCAAAATCAGGAAAAATTAGAAATCTCGACAGAGAATACTGTGCTTATGGGACATTCGGCAGGTGCATTTAATGTAATGTCTGCTGTTTATCACCCTGATTCCACTAAAATTGAATGTTTAGGGAAAATTAAGGCAATAGTTGGATTAGCTGGACCATATCATTTTGATTATAAAGGTGATCCGCTTGCTGAAGATGCTTTTGATCAGGACATTTCTTATAAAGAAGTGATGCCTTATTATTTTGTAAATCAAAATAATATTAAGCATTATCTACTCATGGCTGAAAATGATCAGATCGTAAAGCAACATAATACTTTAGATATGGATCAAGCTCTTAGAGAGAAGGGGAATCATAGCCATATTGCTATTATCCCTAAAACTGGCCATATTACGATTTTGGCCAGCCTATCGAGTTTTGTAAGTCACTACTTCAAAACAAAACGAACCATTTTGCATTTTCTTGATGAAGTATTTTAAAACCATTGAGTGTTAGAAAGCGCAGATTACTTTGCTTGAGTAATCTGCGTAATCATTGCGTGTGCAATACTGCCTTTAAATGGAATTTCAGGAAGCTGATCAAATTTAAAGAATTGTGCATCGGCAATTTCATCTTCCTGCAAAGAAATCTCGCCTGACTCATATTCAGCTCTAAAAGCAATCATGAGATTACTTGGAAAAGGCCAAGGCTGGCTTGACATATATTGAATATTTTTGAGTTTAATACCCACTTCTTCTAAAGCTTCACGTTGTACCGCTTCTTCGAGTGTTTCGCCAACTTCGACAAATCCTGCAATCAAACCATACATGTTGGTTTTATTGTGAATTGATTTCGCCAATAATACTTCATCATCACCTTTAGTAATGATAGTAATAATGCATGGATTGACACGAGGATACTGGTGATACCCACAAGAAGGGCACACCATTGCATATTCACTTGAGTGGACTTCTGTGGCATGTCCACAATGACTACAAAACTTGTGGTTACGTCGCCATTCGAGCAATTGTACAGCACGACTTGCCTGTAAAAATTGCTCTTTTGACCAGTTGGAAATAAGCTGACGTATGGGAACGAGTTGCAGACCTTCTGGTATAGCCTCTTCACTCAGTAGGTCACGTGCAATGACCTGTTCGTTATGAGTGAAAAGCAGATCACTTGCTAACTTTTCGACTTTGGGTAATTGAAGGTTTTGGTCAACCAATAATTGTTGATGATGAAAAATATAAGCAAGTGATAATTCAGACATTAAGCTGCCTTTTTTTGAAGTTGTTGACTACTTAGCAATGCTACATCAAACATGGATTGTAGAACAGGCTGTTTATTTTTTAAATTGTCAACTAACATATCTAGTCCAGCTAATACGTTAAAAATACAGTGAATCTGATCATGACTAAAAGGTTGGTTCTGATCGATTTGCTGTTGTACAAATTTAGCAGTTTCAAGCAAAGCATTTTGTTGAACCGTACTGCCTAAAAATTCAGCTGCACCAGCCAACTCTTTTAAAGAGCCTGCAATTGCTTCAATATTCTGAGTATGATCGTTGGCATATAAAGTCAAACTTTGGCATACAAAATCGATTAAATTTTTTGTCTCATTTAATAAGGTTTGATGTGCTTCATCCAAACGATCTAAAGAGATATTGGTGTTGTTTACACGAATTTGTAGACGGCTAGAAGAATAATTTCGTACCAAAATACCAATGGCATTCATCGCTGATAAAATACTCTTCATCAGTTGCTGAGCGTAATTTTCATTACTCAATATATTGATTTGACTTAAGCTGCTTGCTTGATGAGAAAGCTCGGCTGCTGCTTCATTTAAGTTGAGTAAGTTAAAGGTATGAGCAAGCTGCATAAGGCTGCTTTGAAGTTGCTGAGCCTTTTCTGGCGACATGTTTTGGTAGTTGTATTCAATATCATTACGAACTTTGTTCATTTCGTCTAAGATCAATTGACTTACCGTTTGCATGGTATCAAAGTCTGGACCATACAAATGTTGGCTCAGTGCTTTAAGTTGAGTATCGGTAAGGAACTCACGACCAATGTTTAGCTGCCCACGAATTTGCTGCGCAAGTTGGTCTTCTTGTCCAATCACAATACTAATAATATCTGCTAGAGCAGTTAAGTTTGCCTCAAAGCTTTCTGGCGATGCTAAAAATAGACCTATAGCGCTCTCAAGATTAATGAATACACGTAAGCGAGCATCATTTAAAACAAGTTCATCAATGTGATTAAAGGCAGAGTTAACCAATTGCCAATATTGTTGGCTTGGTTGACCATGAGCCATGCTGACTAAATAGCTACCAATAAGTTTGAATGCCTGAAAGTCTCGAGTGGTTTCAGTTTTATTTAAAAATTGATGCAAAGATAATTTATAAAGCTGATGGATAAACTGAGTTTTCTCATTAATGAGCACTTCGGGTAACGGTAACTCAAGTGAAGTTGTTGTAAGGTTTGAAGCAATCTGCTGACCAGATGATGTTAATGGTTTATTTAAGGCTTTTTCCAAATTGTTTAGAGTGTCCAAAAGAAACTGGGGTACTTCAACTTCACGTAAACAAATAAATTCAATATAGCGTTTCACCATGGTCGTGCCTTCACTAAGAGCAACAACCTCATCGGTGTTGATGTGTTCTGGCTTAGCCATAATTTTTTGCATCAACTCAGTTGAATATTGAGTAATTTTTGCTAAATAGGGGATATCAATAAGGCGTAATACTTGAGTGCATTGTTTAAATTGTTCTAACGCATCATCAATTCCAAAAGGGAGAGCTTGTTCTTCAATTAATGTACTTACAGCACCTTCTACCAGTTTTATTGAGTTATCAATTTCATTCTTGATAATAAGCAACGCTGTTGGATCAAATTGAATCGAATTATGCTCAGACATAAAAATTCCCCTTTGCAAAAAAAATCAATTGTTATATTCGTCATGGCTCAATAGTTTGAGCTAAAAATCTATACGACTAATATAACTTAACTTGCAAAAGGGGAAACTAAAAAAACACTAGAGAATCAAAAATTTATTTTGCAAAAAGGCAAGGTTCTCCATGTTTTTTCTCAAATTCTTTGACCCAAGTCTCATGTATGTTCAACTCTTCATCTGAAGGGTAAATAACGGGTAAATCAATTTGAACTCTAGCTTTAGTGGTTTTTTGCTGGTCACTTTCACTTTGCGATAGAGCATCCATATCAAAGGAAACTTGACCACCGGTCATTGCCAAGTAAACATCAGAAAGAATTTCAGCATCGAGTAACGCACCGTGGAAAGTACGGTCACGAGCTGGAATTTCATAACGTCTGACTAGGGCATCGAGTGAGTTTTTCTGTCCCGGATGCTTGTTTTTTGCAAGTGCTAAAGTATCAGTGACTTCACAAACTTCGGAAAGAGCAGGTAACCCAACACGTCTAAACTCCATATCCAAGAAGTTCATATCGAAAGTCGCGTTATGAGCGATAATTTCTGCACCCTTTAGATACTCAAATAAAGTATCTGCAATGTCTGCATAGAGGGGTTTATCTTTTAAGAAATCATCACTGATACCGTGAATGTTTTCTGAATCGCCCACAGGTTTTTGTGGGTTAATATAAATGTGAATTGAACTACCCGTAAGCTTACGGTTAATCATTTCAATTGCACCGACTTCAATAATGCGGTCACCATCTTGGAAATAGAAACCAGTCGTTTCAGTATCGAGAATGAGCTGGCGAGGGCCTTGTAATTTAAGCTTTGCTTCGGTAACAACAATTTGAGGATGAATCTTGCTAGTTTGCTGCTTTGTTTCTTGCTCTACAGCTTCAATCTCATTTACTTCTTCGTCTACAGTAATCATCTCAACTTCTTGTGATGCTTCAAGAGCGACATCTTCATCTTCGGTTGTTTCAACCAGATCAAACCCGAAAGGATCATCTAGTAACCAGTCCTGTTCAGGCTTTTTTATATCTTGCGGTGCAGCAACAGACTGTGGTTGCTTGAGTTCTTGAGCAGTTTTATCTGCACCTAAATTTGCAAGCTGGTCTGCCATTTCATTGCCAGGATGTCCTGCATGGCCTTTAATCCAATTCCACTCAATATTTCTACCTGAGCAAACAGCATCAAGTTTTTGCCATAGGTCAGGGTTTTTAACATCTTTCCAATTTTTCTTTTTCCAGCCATGAATCCATTCTGTAATGCCTTGCTTTACATAATTTGAGTCGGTCCAGATAATTAATTGTGCATCGGGTGGGCAAAAAGAAACACCTTCAATCGCCGCAGTAAGTTCCATACGGTTATTGGTTGTATCGGGTTCGCCGCCAAATAATTTATGTTCACCCTGTTCGGTAATGACATATGCACCCCAACCGCCTAAACCGGGATTGCCACGACATGCACCATCAACATACAGTGTGATTGTTTGAGACATAAATCGAAACCTAAACTGAAAGAAAAAGAGCTGAATATGGTGTATTGTATACGCAAAAAGTTCGGTTCCATCGTTACAAAGCAAGCTTTTTTTAATTTCTTGTAACATTTCCATGCAAATGACATTAAATTATTGCCTTGTCTATCTTGCATGCTTTACTACAATGGCATCGAAGACCTAGGGTTTGTGGGCAGACCCCAAGAAATATTACGCGAGTTGTTTGGAAGTTTTTATGTATAAACCAACCACATTTGTGTGGCAGCCATCTGCAGCATCATTATTCAAAATTACAGTCCTTAGCTCTGCTTTAGCTGCGTTGGGTATTACAACAGGCTGTTCTTCGACTCCGCAATCTGCAAAAACCTCGAAAACAAAACAGGTCAGTGGAGCAGGCTATCTTGATGCAAGCAGTCTAGACTCGTTAGAAGATTTACTTTCAGCAACAGATATGCGTGCTGTAGAGGGTGATCGTTTACTTATTTTAAAACACGGTGACGTTTGGAAGCGTATGGCTGTGGGCTTCAAAATGGACCTCGATCATTGGGATCCGCGTATTGAAGCACAGCGTAGTTGGTTTATTTCACGTCAGCCCTACCTTGACCGTTTAAGTGCTCGCGCAAGTCGTTATTTATATCATACTGTTAAAGAAGCAGAACGCCGTGGTCTTCCAACTGAACTTGCGTTATTACCGGTAATTGAAAGTTCATATGACCCTGCTGCAACAAGTAGTGCGGCAGCAGCAGGTTTATGGCAGTTTATTCCAAGTACTGGCCGTATTTATGGTTTACAACAAACGGGTATGTATGATGGCCGTCGTGATGTTGTTGAATCTACACGTGCTGCATATGAGTTCTTAGGCAGCTTATATAACCAGTTTGGTTCATGGGAATTGGCTTTGGCAGCCTATAATGCTGGTCCGGGTCGTATCCAACAGGCGATTAACCGTAACCAAGCTGCTGGTTTGCCAACTGACTATTGGTCACTAAAACTTCCACAAGAAACTATGAACTATGTTCCACGTTTCTTGGCAGTTGCTCAAATTATTAAAAATCCACGTGCTTACGGGGTTTCATTACCACCAATTGCGAACAGACCCCACTTCCGTGAAGTGACATTGTCTGCGCCGTTGTCTTTAAATGAAATTGCATCGGTTAGTGGTCTTAGCCGTGCCGAGTTATATGCATTAAACCCAGGTTATCGTGGTGAAACAGTAGACCCTGCAAGCCCAATGCGTATTTTAATTCCTGCTGATATTAGCCCTTCAGTGGATAATAAATTAAAAGGAATGAAATCTGGTGGTGGTTCAGGTTGGTGGGCAAATGTCACATCGCCATCTAAGCCAACTACAACGACTTCAACCTCAGTCACTGTTAAAACATCACCAGCGACTCAAGTTCAGCCTGTAAGACCTACAACTCCTACAAGAACAACGGGCAGTTCTGTATCGGTAAAAACCTCAACACCACGTGGTTCTGATGCTTTAGCTGCTTTTGCAGCCTCAGCTGATGTGCCAAGTGCACCTCGTATTCCAGTTGCAGTGACACCTGCGACCAATGTTAAGCCAGTAAGAACAGAACCGCCAATTTCAGCACATGAACGTGAGAAAATTTTAGCGGCTGTTCGTGCTGAAGGTGAGAAAGAAACAGTTGAGCAAGCTTTACAACCACAAGCCACTCAAGCTGAAAAAGACCAAGTGGTTGCTGAGTTAAAGGCAATTGCACCGCAAGGTACCGAAATTGTTGATCCTTACGATGGCAAAATTAAGTTAACTGCGATTCAGACAAGTCAATCCGTTGCTGAACAGCAAGGTAAAGAGTTAAGTAAGGGCTTTGCTTATCCAAAAACGTTAACTGAAGATGCAAGTGTTGCAAACTCTGAAGAAGCACAGCGCAATAAAGATAAGCCTTACATTAAAACCGATACTGATGTTGTCGTTGTACAACCTAAAGGCAAGCGTAGTACCTATACTGTACAGCCGGGCGATACATTAGCAATTATTGCGATGAAAAATGGGGTCAACTGGCGTGATGTTGCCAAGTGGAACCAGATTGATCCAGAAAAGACGCTGTTTGTAGGAACTAGCCTGTATTTATACGATGCTAAACCACAAGACGTTGAGTCTACGGCTAAATCAACAGTTAAACCTGATGTTTACGTTGTTCAGGCAAATGACAGTTTAACAGGCGTTGCAAATCAATTTAATTTGTCTGTGAAACAGCTTGCTGAATATAACGATTTATCTGTCAGTGATGGTCTATTTGTTGGTCAGAAGTTGCATTTGAAAGAGCCTAAAGGTAACCGTAATTCTGCTAAGGCAGAGCCTAAAGCTATTCAGGCAAGTACACGTCGTATTGCAACAAAGAGCTATACGGTTAAACGTGGCGAATACTTAAAGTTAATTGCAGATCGTTATGCATTATCTAATCAGGAATTGGCAGAGTTAACACCAGGGTTATCAGCTGGTAGTAATTTAATGGCTGGCCAGAAAATTAATGTACCTGCAAAAGAAGTTGCTGTTGATGAATCTGATGACAACAAAGCTTCTGGCAAGTATGAAAAACTTGCAGCAGGGCCGTCGTATAAGACTGAAAGCTATAAAGTGCAACGCGGTGATACATTATCAAGCATTGCCACCAAGTCTAAAATTAGCTTAGCTGAACTTGCAGAACTGAATAACTTAAAAGCGAGTAGCCATGTCCAGTTTGGCCAAAACTTGAAAGTACCTGCGGGTGTAAGTGTTCCAGAACACTATGTTGTGCAGTCTGGTGATAGCTTACATGCGATTGCAGCTAAATATAACTTACAAACCAGTTATTTGGCCGATTTAAACGGATTATCACGTACAGCAGGTGTTCGTGCTGGTCAGCGTTTAAAATTGACAGGTGAGGTTGAAACACCGAGCAAGGCTGCTACTAAAAATGCTAAAGATGAAACACCAGATACTTACACCGTTAAGTCTGGTGATAACTTACGAAGCATCGCTAGCCGTTATCATTTACAGTTAGATTATCTAACTGCATTAAATGGCTTGTCTCGTAACAGCACTGTACGTGTTGGTCAGCATTTAAAACTAACAGGTGATGTGCCTGTAGAAACAGCGAAAGCTGATACCGCAAAATCATCTGCTAAACCTGTTGCAGCAGGTAAAAATACTGAAAAGTATACGGTTAAAGCTGGCGAGTCGTTAAATGCGATTGCGAGTCGTGCAGGTATTTCAGTTCGTGAACTTGCTGAAATGAATGCATTAAAAGCAAATGCTAGTCTACAGCGCGGTCAAAATATTGTGATTCCAAAAACTGTAGTGGAATACAAAGTTAAACGTGGCGACACTTTAATTGGTCTTGCAAGTAAATATGGTCTAGAAACCAGTTTACTCGCGGAACTCAATAACCTAACACCGTCGACGCAATTGCGTATTGGCGATATCATAAAAGTGCCTAATTTATAGAATAATTAGAACTTTATGCAAAAGTTATATTGTCAACTGAGTCTGCTAGTCGGGCTCAGTGTCTTTTCGCAAGTTGTATTCTCCGCACAGCAAACCACGCCTTATATTGCAATTCATTCTAAGCCTAAATACCTTGCAATCGCTGCTATGCCTTATGCCAACCCAAACGCACCTAAGGGTGGAGCGTTGAGTCAAGCCGCGCAAGGGACATTTGATAATTTAAATAGCATGAATGGGAAGGGGAACGCGACAGAAGGGGTAAATTATCTTTTTGATACTTTAATGACTCAGTCACTCGATGAAGTTGGGGTTTTATATCCACTTTTAGCCGAGAAAGTTTCGTATAACCCAGAAAGAACCCAATCCGTTACTTTTTATTTAAATCCTAAAGCTCGTTTTAGTAATGGACAGCCTTTAACAGCAGCAGACGTAAAATTTAGCTTTGATACGTATCAGACCAAATCTAATTTTGGCCTACAAATGTATCTTGCTGACTTGGCAAAAACAGAAGTGATCAACCCACATCAAGTTAAATTCACTTTTAAGTCTAGTCATAATCCCAAAATGCCATTTGTTGTGGCGAGCTTACCAATTTACTCAAAAGCAGATTGGCAGAACCGTGATTTTACCCGTATTACCTTGCAACCGATTGTAGGTTCAGGGCCGTATGTTGTTGAAAAAATTGATGCTGGACGTAGTATTAGCTATAAACGAAATCCGAATTATTGGGCAAAAGATTTGCCTATTAATAGAGGGCGCTATAACTTCGACCATTTAAAATATGTTTATTACCGCAATTGGGATATTGCATTCGAAGGTTTTAAATCTGGGCAATATACCTTGCATGAAGAAACTAATCCTAAAAAATGGGTCACTGATTACAAGTTTCCAGCGGTAAAAGCAGGTTTAGTCACTCTATATAAATTTAGACACCATAACCCGATTGCAACTGAAAGTTATGTGTTTAATACACGACGAAAACCTTTAAACGATATTCGCTTTAGACAAGCTTTAACCTATGCCTATGATTTTGAATGGCAGAACAAAGCTTTATTTTATGGACAATATCAAAGACTGCAAAGTTATTTTGAAAATAGTGAGTTGGCCGCAACTGGTCTCCCTTCAAAGAGTGAGCTCACGATATTAAAGCCACTTTTACTAAAGCTTTCTCCAGTTATGCAAAAAGCTGTTTTGACAGACTGGAAATATCCAGTTTCGGACGCCAGTGGTTTTAACCGTCAAAATTTATTAATCGCAAGACAATTACTCATTCAGGCCGGTTATAAAATTAAAGAAGGGCAGTTATATACGCCTGAAGGCAAGCCTGTACACATTGAGTTTCTTATTCAGCAAGATGGCAAACAAAGAACACTCATGCCATTTGTAAGAAATTTAAAAAAATTAGGAATTAATATTACTTTACGGCAAGTCGATGCACCGCAATATTTAGAGCGTACACGCCGTTATGATTTTGACATGACCACCATGAACTTGCCGCAATCTTTAAATCCGGGCAATGAACAGGCTCAGTTTTGGGGCAGCGCAGCAGCCATTCAAGATGGCAACTATAACTATGCTGGTATTCGTAATCCAGTCATTGATGAGGTTATTTCAAAACTGGTCACTGCCAAAGACCGTGAACAGCAAATTATTTATACTCATGTTCTTGATCGATTACTTCGCGCAGGCTATTACCAGATTCCGACTTATGGAAAAGGTGATTATTGGTATGCGTACTGGAATATGTATCAGCAACCTAAAGTGAAACCTGTGCTCTCAGCCGGTATAGAGTATTGGTGGATTAATCCAAACCAAGCCAAAAAAGTTGCTCAATATTTACATCAACAATAAAAGCACGTATCTAAAGGAAATCCTGTTATATGGGTTCATATATTCTGAAGCGACTTCTTTTAATCATTCCAACGTTGTTCATTATTTTATTGATCAACTTTGTGGTTGTGCAAATTGCCCCAGGTGGGCCCGTTGAACAAGCAATCCATGAAGTAGAAAGTGGTGTAGGAGCAGGGCGGATATTAGGTACTGAAATGTACTATCAAGGTGCTAAAGGATTAAGCCCCGAAATGGTAGAGCAAATTAAAGCACAATACGGTTTTGACCATCCTCCAGTAGAACGTTTCTTGTTGATGTTAAAAGGTTATTTAGCTCTAGACTTTGGACAAAGCTTTTTTAAAGATAAACCAGTAGTTGAGTTGCTTTGGGAAAAAATGCCTGTGTCGATCTCGATTGGGCTATGGAGCACTTTGCTGATTTATCTTATTTCAATTCCGCTGGGTATTAAAAAAGCCAAACAACAAGGTTCTTGGTTTGACCGTTCTACTTCACTGTTACTGGTAGTGGGTTATGCGGTGCCAAGTTTTATTTTTGCTATCTTACTTATTGTTTTCTTCGCAGGTGGGTCATATTTTCACTGGTTTCCATTGCAAAATCTTGTGTCGGATAATTTTCATCAATTAAGTTTTTTTGAAAAAATTACAGACTACTTATGGCACATGACTTTGCCGCTTATTACCATGGTGTTAGGTGGTTTTGCGAGTCTAACCTATTTAACCAAATATTCATTTTTAGAAGAGCTTAATAAACCTTATGTCTTGGCAGCTTATGCAAAAGGTTTAAATAGCCAGCAAGTTTTATATAAACATGTATTTCGTAATGCCATTTTAGTGGTTCTTGCTGGATTGCCAGAGGCTTTAGCAGGCATTTTCTTTGTGGGAAATCTTTTTATTGAAATTATTTTTCATCTAGATGGTGTCGGTTTATTAGGCTTTGAAGCCATTGTTCAGCGAGACTATCCAGTTATTTTTGGCGTATTGTTTTTCTTCACGCTGTTTAGTCTGCTTTTACGACTTATTTGCGATGTGCTGTATCAATGGATTGATCCGCGTATTCACTTTGATGCACAAGGAGGCAAATAGTGTCTTTTATTGTGCGATCACGACTGCAAAATTTTAGGCAACATAAATTAGGGTGGGCAAGCTTTATCTTGTTTAGCCTCATTTTAGTGATTTCATTGGCTGCTGAACTCATTGCTAACGATAAACCATTGCTAGTGAAATATGAGGACGCTTATTATTTGCCTGTTTTTAAGGTATATCCCGAAACCACTTTTGGTGGCGTATTTGAAACAGAAGCAGATTATAAAGACCCTGCTGTACAAGAGCTTATTAATCATAAAGGTTGGGCGATTTGGCCGCTCATTCAATTTTCTTATCAGACACCTAATTTAGACTTAGCTGTACCTGTGCCATCGCCACCTTCTAAACAGAATTGGTTAGGAACAGATGACCAAGGGCGAGACGTACTGGCACGTATTCTTTATGGACTTAGAGTTTCATTACTTTTTGGTTTGGCTTTAACAAGTTGTGCAACACTACTAGGCATTTTTGTGGGGGCTATACAAGGCTACTATGGTGGTTGGGTCGATTTGCTAGGACAACGACTAGTAGAAGTCTGGAATGGTTTACCTATGCTGTTTATGGTCATGATTTTGGTCAGTATGTTTACCCCAAATGTATATTGGCTATTTTTTATTATGTTGTTCTTTAGCTGGACTGTGCTTGTGGGAATTATCCGTGCTGAATTTCTAAAAGCGCGTCAACTTGACTATGTCCGTGCAGCTCAGGCTTTGGGTGTAAATGATAGAACAATTATTTTTAAGCACATTTTGCCAAATGCCATAAGTTCTAGCCTATCGCAATTACCTTTTATTCTGACCACCAATATTATTGCTTTAACCGCACTCGATTTCTTGGGCTATGGATTACCGCCAGATGCGGCCTCTTTAGGTGAATTGTTGTTGCAAGGTAAAAATAACTTAGATGCACCGTGGTTAGCTTTATCTGGGTTTTTTAGCTTAGCTCTTGTGTTGTCATTATTAATTTATATTGGGGAGGCGGCACGCGATGCATTTGACCCAAGAAAATAAATTGAACTCAGATACTACCTTGCTAAAAATAGAAAATCTTTCAATCTCTACGCAAGATCAGACTTTATTGGTGGGTCTCAATTTACACTTACAAGCTGGTGATACGCTTGCAATTGTAGGTGAAAGTGGTTCAGGTAAAACAATAAGCTGTTTGGCGATGATGGGCTTATTACCAGAAAAATTAAAAACATCTGGACGTATTATTATTGATTCAAAAAATATTTTAGACGCAGACGAAAAGACTAGAACTTATTTACGTGGCCATCATATTGCCATGATTTTTCAGGAGCCCTCTACGGCTTTAAACCCATTGCATCGGGTTGAAAAAATTGTCGGTGAACATTTTATTCTACAAGGTTGGTCAAAAAACAAAGTACAGCAACAGGTTATTCAACTATTAAAAGATGTAGGAATTGCTAATTGTGAGCACATGTTAAAACGTTATCCGCATGAGCTCTCTGGTGGACAAAAGCAAAGGGTCATGATTGCGACTGCGCTAGCACTTCAACCTAAAATTTTAATTGCAGATGAACCAACCACCGCGCTTGATGTGATTTTACAGTCACAGATTTTAGAGTTATTAAAGTTTTTACAGAATAAATATGGCATGGCGCTAATTTTAATTAGCCATGATTTAAATTTGGTGCGCCGTTATGCCAATGAACTCATTGTATTACACAAGGGGCAGGTTGTAGAGCAAGGTCAGCTTGAACAGATCTTTAAAAATCCTGCATCAATTTATACTGAGCAATTGTTAGATCATGATCTTGGTTTTGCTCAGCCACTTTTCTCCAGTCATAAAATTTTATCTATTCAACAACTCAATGTTAAATACCCAATTCGGAGTGGTATCTTTAACCGAATTCAAAGTTATACCACTGCTATTGAAAATATAACTTTTGAGCTTACTCAAGGCGAAGCGTTAGGTGTTGTAGGTGAAAGTGGTTCAGGTAAAACCTCATTGGCTTTAGCGCTGGTTCGATTACTCAAAAGTGATGGGCAAATTATCTTTTTAGGGCAAGACATAAACCACTTAGAACAAAAAGCTTTGCGTAAGATTAGGTCAGACTTACAAATTGTTTTCCAAGACCCATTTGGTAGTTTAAACCCGCGTATGACGGTAGGGCAGATTATTGCTGAAGGCTTAAAAGTGAAAGCTGTAGCTGATAGCGAGATCAAACAGCAAGTTAAATCTGCTTTGGTAAAAGTTGAGTTGTCTGAAGACTTTCAACATCGCTATCCGCACGAGCTTTCGGGTGGACAACGTCAGCGCGTTGCTTTAGCGAGAGCTTTAGTGGTTCAACCTAAACTTTTAATTTTAGATGAGCCAACATCTGCCTTAGATGGAACGACTCAAAAAGCGATGATTCAATTATTGCGACGTTTACAACAAACAGAGCACCTAAGCTATATTTTTATTAGTCATGATTTAAATGTGGTCAAAGCACTGTGTCATAAAGTGATGGTATTGCGACATGCAAAAGTTGTGGAATATCAGCCGACTGAACAGTTATTTAATGATCCTCAAACTGAATATACCAAGCAATTAATTAGGGCGAGTCTTTAATTTATTTAAATAAGATTTTGTTTTATAAGCATAAATATTATTTAAATTTTTAATGCAAAAAGTTGCATTTCTCTATACTTTTTAAATTTGACATGTGCTATTGTCAGTTATCGATTTTCCCTTGACATGACCTATAACTCATCTAAATTAGAGTAATTGCTCTAAAATATTAAAAGAGGTTAACCATGAGCCAGATTGCACAACCAATCACGATTCGAAATACCATATTTAAAAACCGAATTATTAAAGGTGCAATGAGTGAGGCACTTGCAAACTATGAAGGCCAGCCGAATGACTTACATTTAGGCCTATACGGTGCATGGGCCAAAGGTGGTTTGGGCTGTGCGATTACTGGGAATGTTATGGTCAATGTAGAGGCCAAAAACGAACCCGGGGTAGTGGTGATTGAAACTGAGCGTGATCTAGAGCGTTTAAAAGAATGGGCAGCGGTTGGTAAACAATATGGAATGGTACAGCTTATTCAATTGTCTCATCCAGGCCGTCAGTGCCCTAAAGGCTTAAATAAAGAAACAGTTGCACCTTCGGCAGTTCCTTTTAGCCCAGCTTTAGCGACTATGTTTGGTACGCCACGTGCGCTTACGCATGAAGAAATTTTGGATATTATTAAACGTTTTGCGAACGCTGCTCGTATTTGTGAAAAGGCAGGTTTTGAAGGGGTACAGTTACATGGTGCACATGGCTATTTAATTAGCCAGTTTTTATCGCCATTAACCAATAAACGTACAGATCAGTGGGGTGGTTCAGTTGAAAACCGTACTCGCTTTTTACTAGAAGTTTATAAAGCGGTACGTGAAGCAACTTCAGAGAATTTTATTATTTCAGTGAAGCTCAACTCTGCCGACTTCCAACGTGGTGGTATTAGCGAAGAAGATGTGATTTCAGTATTTAAAGCCGTTGATGACGCAGGGATCGACTTAATTGAAATTTCAGGTGGTACTTACGAAGCACCAGCAATGGCTGGTGCTAAAGCCGATAAACGTAAAGCAAGTACCATTGCACGTGAAGCATACTTCTTAGACTTCGCTGAAAAAATCCGTCAGCATGTAAAATGTAAACTTATGGTGACAGGTGGCTTCCGTACTGTAGAAGGCATGAATGCTGCTCTGGCAAGTGGGGCATGTGACTTTATTGGTATTGCTCGTCCACTTGCTGTTGAAACAGATTTGACTGACCGTTTAATCGCAGGCCAAGATGTTCGCTATGCCGTAAAACCAATTAAAACAGGTTTACCTTTTGTTGACAAAATGGCGATTATGGAAATTATTTGGTACGCAGCACAATTTAAAGCAATTGGGCAGGGTAAAAAGCCAAATCCAAAACTATCGCCTTTAATTGTGTTTTTAAATTACGCGAAGGGCAATATTAAGGCCGTTGTTCAAGGGCGCGTGAATTCACGTAAATCTGCATAAATAAATTACCAAGCAATAGCCCAGTAAGTCTGAAAAGTAGAAGCAGACCATTGACCTTTAATTAAAGCATTTTTAAAGGCAGGTCTGTTTTCTATTTGGGCAAGATAACGCTGTATATGTTTAAACTGGCTGTAATTTGGTGAGCAAGCCAGTAACGGAAACCACATCAAAATATCAGCAGTAGTAAACTGATCTCCAGCGAACCATAAGTGGTGCTTTAAATGTTTATCGATCATGTTCATGTGTTGTTGTAATGATTGATTGAGATAACCTTGATCGAATCCATATTTTAAAAGCTTTGGAATGAAACGCACTGGAAAAGGCGTACGCTCAGCAATTTGTTGAAAGATTTGTTTGAGTACCAGATCGGGAATGAATGTTGCCTCACAATAATTTTTCCAATAATAAAAATCTCGTAGTTGTTGACTTAATAAATTGTTTTGTCCCAGTTGTGGGTGTAAATGAGAGAAATAATCTAGGATTGCTGAGGTTTCGGCCAAAATTGAAGATTGCTCGTGTTCAATAATTTCGAGGGTTGGAAATTTTGATAACTGATGCGGCGAGTTATTATTTTTGTCTTCGTCCGAATGATATTTAGTGATGAGCTCATAGTTGAGTCCTAATTCTTCTAAAAACCAAATAATGCGTTGAGAGCGTGAATTTTGTAAATGAAATAATCGAATTTGCATGTCATGTTCAAATTATAGTTTTGATTTAATTTTAGTATAGGGTAGAAAAGAGTTTAAGTATAATAAAATATTTATAAATCATAAATTTATAATGTTTTTGAGAGGATTGGCATAGAAATTACTGCTGGTAAAGTTATGGGTCTTAAAACCGATTAGATCTTGATCACCGAAGTTGCTAACATGCGTTATACTGCTGGCTCAAATATGTACAATTATGTTTTAGCCTGCTAAAAGAATAAAATCGTTTCACAGCAGATGATATAACTAGCCGTTTTTAATTGTATTTTTAAAATCAAAATAGTTTTTATACTTATTTAGGGGAAATTCGATGTTTTCGATAGTTGGCATATTTTTAATAGTCATAATGGTATTAGCGATTTTAAGTGTTTTAAAGAAAGGGGAAAGCAAAAATAGAAATGCAAAACGCAACCCAATCAAGGGAAAACCTATCATTACTATGAATGAACAACCCACTTTTATGAAATTAAAGGAAGCTTTGCCTGAACATATTATTTTAGCGCAAGTCGCTTTCAGTGCTTTTATGACAGCGCAAGGATACGCGACGCGTAATTTATTTAATCGAAAAGTTGCTGATTTTGTTGTCTTGGATAAAGCATTTAATATCGTTGCTATTGTTGAGTTAGATGATTCTAGCCACAAAGGGAAAGAAAAGTTTGATGCAGAGCGAGATGCTTTAATTCACGAAGCAGGTTTTAAAGTCATACGTTATAAACGAACACCAGAACTAGTACAAATACATCGTGATTTTAATATTACATTAAGTTCATTAGCTCAAGTTTTAATAGAACCAGATTTAACAAAAACAAAGTTAGTAGCTGATGCAATAATCATCGAGAGAGATGATCCAAATATACAACCCACTCAACATATTGATGAAGTAAAGTTGAAGTCTTGATTTTGGAAATAAAAAATTTATCTCATGAATGGAATTTGAAGTGAGATAAAATAATTTGAAGCGATGATTCTTTATAGAAAGAATATGGCGTCCCTACGGGGATTCGAACCCCGGTTACCGCCGTGAAAGGGCGATGTCCTAGGCCTCTAGACGATAGGGACGTTGAGGATGGCGGTATCTTAAGAAGCCGCCACTAAACTGTCAAGTAGGTAAGGAGACAGTTTGTTCAAAATATAGCAAAACAGTTCAGCAGTCTTCTGAGTATCGTATAAAGCAGAGTGTGCTTCTTTACCATCGAACTCAATTCCAGCTTGAATACATGCTTTAGCAAGCACGGTTTGTCCAAACATAACAGCACTTAAAGTAACCGTATCCATGACTGAGAAACTATGAAATGGGTTTTGGTTTTTCGTGCTTGTACGTGCAATTGCTGCTTGTAAAAAACCAAGGTCAAAATGCGCGTTGTGACCTACAAGTACTGCATGAGTACAATGTTGTTGTTTACGAACTTCATTGACCGATTTAAAAATACGACGTAGCGCAGTTCTCTCGTCTTCAGCCATTGCTATACGCATTGGGTTGAATGGATCAATACCAATAAAGTCGAGCGAACGGCGATCGAGGTTTGCCCCTTCAAACGGGTTAATATGTGCATGAAATGCAGGACCAGGGACAAATTGTCCCTGAGCATCATACACAATTGGAATGCACGCGATTTCTAGCAATGCATCTGTCTGGGCATTAAAACCTGCCGTTTCAACATCGACAACAACAGGTAAGAAGCCACGAAAACGTTGGCCAATGACCGGGACAGAATTTTCTTGTGTCACACTTTTCTCCATTGCAGCGTTTTCCCGGCATGCAGCGGGATAATTTTTTGATCATCTAAATAATCAAAAGATTCGGGAACGAGGGTGTCTTCTTTAACCAAAGTAATGGTAGAAGTATTACGTGGTAGACCGTAGAAGTCCGCACCAAAGTGGCTAGCAAAACCTTCTAGGCGCTCTAATTTACCGACTTGGTCAAATGCTTGTGCATAAAGCTCAATTGCATTAGGTGCACTATAGCAGCCTGCACAGCCACAAGCATTCTCTTTTGCATTTTGTGCATGAGGGGCGCTGTCTGTACCTAAGAAAAACTTAGGATTACCGCTAGTCGCCACTTCAAGTAAAGTCGTTTGGTGCGTTTGACGTTTTAAAATTGGCAAACAGTAGAAGTGCGGTTTAATACCACCAACCAACATATCATTACGGTTAAATAATAAATGCTGAGGAGTGATTGTTGCCGCAACATTACGGTCTTGTTCTAAAACAAAGTGCGCAGCATCACTTGTTGTGATGTGTTCAAGCACAACTTTAAGTTTCGGGAACTGTTTCAATAATGGTGATAATACCTCATCTAGGAAGCGTTTTTCACGATCAAAAATATCTACATGATTGTGAGTCACTTCACCATGAAGCAATAACGGCACTTGATGCTCTTCTAATTGCTCAATGACTGCATAAACTTTGCGAATATCACTCACACCATTGTCAGAGTTTGTGGTCGCACCCGCAGGGTAAAGTTTAATTGCATTTACATGTTCTGATTCTTTAATTTTACGAACTTCATCTGGTGAAGTGTGATCAGTAAAATAAAGCACCATACGAGGGTCAAAATTATTGCCTTCTGGAACATGAGCAAGAATGCGTTCGCGATAAGCTAAAGCTTCTTCTACTGTTTTTACAGGCGGCACAAGGTTAGGCATACAGATCGCGCGAGCGAATTGTTTAGCCAAATCTGGAACAGTACGTTTTAATGCTAAACCATCACGTAAATGTGCATGCCAATCATCTGGCTGGAGCAGGGTAATAGAGTTCAAGGCAGTTCAAACTTCGAAATAAAACAAATGATAATCGATAAAGTGTGAAAATGGTAACGAGAATTACGGACAAATGGCAAAATAAAGCGCAGGGAGCTTTAAAAATTAATGTTATATTTTGTTAACGCGAAATATGTAGGAATCGACTAGTGGCGAATAGGGGAAATGTCCATCAATTACTCAAATCTAAAGAAGAAATCGAGTACTTGGTCACTCTACATACCCATCGTTACGCCAATATGCCTTTGCCAAAACAACTTGAAAAAAAATTCTGGCTTTTAAACCTCGATCGAACTCGGCAAAACATCTCAAAATTTTTAGCAAGTGGTGTACTCACTTATATCATTTTTATTTTACTGGTGTTGCCGACAGACTACTTTGTAATCGGGGTGCCTTATATAACTTTAGATTTCGTCTACTGTTTGTTAAGTGCAATGAATATTGCATTTGCACTTTTAGTATTTTGGGTATTTGCTAGGTTTAAAAAACTCTCTAAGCATTTTTATTTTGCTGCCTGTAGCATTGTTTTTTTATCAATTATTACAAGTGCCATGCTGTTGCTCAGTGTTGGAAATATGGCTCTTAAAAATCAGTCGATGTTGCTTCTTTCATTTTTATATATGCTTGGATTTATTTTGAGTGGCATAAAACCTTTGCATATGCTTTATGTTGGCTTATCGGCGGCAATATTGGTTTTTGTGTTACTCATTTTATTAAATGTGAACTGTGACTATATTGCACTTGGGCGTGCTTTGTTTGGTAGTTGTATTTTGGGTTTTTCTATAAGCACTATGCTTATTTCAAGAGAGCGCAGTCTTTTTTTAAGTAATCAGCTTGCTGAAATTAATGAACAAATTTTACGTATTGAAGCATCTGAATTGCTTCAATTGAGCCAGCAAGATGCGCTGACTCAAATTTCAAACCGTCGTACTTTTGACGAAATGTTTGATTTTTACTATTACCGTGCGAATCAAGAAAAACGTCCTTTAGCTGTCTTATTTATTGATATTGATTTTTTTAAAAACTATAACGATTTTTATGGGCATCAGATGGGGGATAAGGTTATTTCATCTATTGCTTCTGCAATTAAAAACTCAATTCGCCATGTCGACTTTGTTGCACGCTATGGAGGTGAAGAGTTTGTCGTACTTTTACCTGAAACACCGGCACAGGGTGCTTATTCAGTGGCAGCAAATATTTATAAAGCGATAGAACGCCAAGCTATTCCACATGCTGCTTCCTTAGTTTCGAAATATGTCACCATCAGTCTAGGTTTTACTGTATATACAGGTGGGCTAAAAATGGGGCAAGATGAATTAATTCATGCCGCAGATCAGGCTTTATATCGAGCAAAGCAGCTTGGTCGTAACCAAATTTATTATCAACCTTTACAAATCGTAGAAACTGCCTGATTTAATTTTAAATATAAAAAAGCCACCTATAGAGGTGGCTTTTTTGACGTCATAAGAAAATTATTTTTTCTTACTGTCTAATTGAGGAATAGCAGAACCTTGACCGATTGAAAGTAAACCAGCATCTGTATAGATACCAAGTTTTGCACGTGTATCGGTAATGTCGAGGTTACGCATAGTCAACTGACCAATACGGTCCATTGGCGTAAACATTGAATCACCTTTTTCCATTGTTAAACGTTCAGCTTCGTACGTTAAGTTTGGAGATTCAGTGTTCATGATGGTGTAGTCATTACCACGACGAAGTTCAAGAGTCACTTCACCAGTAATCGCTTTAGCAACCCAACGTTGTGCAGTTTCACGCAACATAAGTGCTTGAGAGTCGAACCAACGACCTTGGTAAAGTAAACGACCTAAACGTAAACCATTAATGCGGTATTGTTCGATCGTATCTTCGTTATGAATACCTGTAACCAAACGCTCATAAGCAATATGAAGAAGGGCCATACCCGGTGCTTCATAAATACCACGAGATTTCGCTTCGATAATACGGTTTTCGATTTGGTCAGACATACCTAAACCATGGCGACCACCAATACGGTTTGCTTCAAGAATAAGTTCAACCGGATTGTTAAAAGTCTGGCCGTTTAATGCAACTGGTACACCTTCTTCAAAACGTACAGTGACTTCTTCTGGTTTGATTTCAACTTCTTCTTTCCAGAAAGCAACGCCCATAATTGGGTCAACGATTTTGATACCAGCATTTAGGTATTCAAGATCTTTTGCTTCATGAGTCGCGCCCAACATGTTTGAGTCAGTTGAGTACGCTTTTTCTTTTGACATTTTGTAGTCAAAACCGTTGTCGATGAGGAACTGTGACATTTCTGCACGGCCACCAAGCTCATCAATAAAGTTTTGATCTAACCAAGGCTTATAAATTTTAAGATTTGGGTTAGTCAACAAACCATAACGATAGAAACGTTCAATATCGTTACCTTTATAAGTTGAACCGTCACCCCAGATGTTTACGTCATCTTCTTTCATTGCAGTAACGAGCATAGTACCTGTTACTGCACGACCGAGTGGAGTCGTATTGAAATAAGGAACGCCACCTGTACTGATATGGAATGCACCACACTGAATTGCAGCAATACCTTCAAGCGCCAATTGTAAGCGGCAGTCAATTAAGCGAGCTTTTACAGCGCCATATTGTTCTGCTTTCTTTGGAATTGCATCGTAGTCATCTTCATCTGGCTGGCCTAAGTTTGCAGTATATGCATAAGGCTCAGCGCCTTTTTGTTTCATCCACAATAAAGCAGCTGAAGTGTCTAGACCACCGGAGAAGGCAATCCCAACTTTTTTGCCTACTGGTACATGCTGCAAGATAGTTGCATTATCAGTCATTGCTAATCCTAACATTTATGAAAAAGACCCCGTTGAGGTGGTCTCGAGAATTCTGAATGGCGGCTATTGTAGCACTATTCATGGTGCTTTTTTGGCAAAAAAAGCATTAATTCACTTGTTATGATTGGTATTTATTATTTAATAAAATATGGGATTGTCATCTATATAGGTAGATTGACCATAATCTCAAATAAAAAATAATTCTTGGTCATCCAAAATTATTAAAAAAGTATTAAAGTACTATGCAACAAGTTGCAAAAAACTATTGGGACGCAGCATGACAAGTTACGCCAATTTATTAAAACCATTACATTTAGGCTTTACCACTATTAAAAACCGTGTGGTGATGGGTTCCATGCATACGGGACTTGAAGATCGTTTTTATAATTATCCAAAACTCGCAGCTTATTTTGAAGAGCGTGCAAAAGGTGGGGTTGGCCTGATTGTGACAGGTGGTATTTCTCCGAACCGTCAAGGCTGGTTAGCTCCAGCTGGCGGTACTATGAATAGCTTATTTGATATTCCTCAGCATCGCTTAGTGACTCACGCTGTCCATAAACATGGTTCAAAAATTTTAATGCAAATTTTGCATGCAGGACGTTACGGTTATCAGCCATTTGTTGTGTCTTCAACAGCAATTAAATCGCCAATTTCACCATTTAAACCGCGTCAACTTTCTGAAAAAAATATTCTCAGCACCATTGAAGACTACGCAAAGTGCGCTGACATTGCTAAAAAAGCAGGCTACGACGGCGTTGAAATTATGGGGTCGGAAGGATATCTGATTAACCAATTTTTAAGTCGCCATGTAAACCAGCGTACTGACCGTTGGGGCGGTGAAATTGAAAACCGTATGCGCTTTCCGGTTGAAATTGTAAAAGCAATCCGTGCGAAAGTGGGCGAAAAATTTATTATTTGCTTCCGTTTATCGCTACTCGACCTTGTGCATGACGGTAATACCATGCAAGAAGTAGTGACTGTTGCCAAAGCTTTAGAAAAAGCGGGTGTAACTTTATTAAATACGGGTATTGGTTGGCATGAAGCACGTGTACCAACTATTGTAACCTCTGTGCCTCGCGCAGCGTTTGTCGATTATACAGCCCATGTAAAACAACATATTTCAATTCCAGTCATTGCATCTAACCGTATTAACATGCCTGAAACTGCCGAAGGGATTTTGGCAAAAGGCAAGGCAGATATGATTCAAATGGCTCGTCCTTTATTGGCCGATGCTTTTTGGGTAAATAAAACTGCGACCAACCGTGTAGATGAAATTAATACTTGTATTGCCTGTAACCAAGCGTGTTTAGATCATGCATTTAAAAATAAACGTGTGTCTTGTTTAGTCAACCCACGTGCAGGCCATGAAACAGAACTGGTCTATTTAAAAACTAAACAGCCTAAGCGTATTGCAGTTGTTGGTGGCGGTGTGGCAGGTATGTCTGCTGCAACTGTTGCCGCAAGCCGTGGTCATGCAGTGACTTTGTTTGAAGCTAATAAAGATGTAGGTGGTCAGTTTAACTTTGCCAAGGTTGTACCAGGTAAAGAGGAATTCCACGAGACGATTCGCTACTTTAAAGTACAGCTTCAAAAAACAGGTGTAGATGTACGTTTAAACACTCGTGTAAATCGTGAGCAACTTGAGCGTGAAGGTTTTGACGAAGTTATTGTGGCAACGGGTGTAATACCACGTGCTTTAAAAATTGAAGGAAGTAATGCACCACAAGTTCTTTCCTATGCTCAAGTTTTACAAGGTGCAGAAGTTGGACAAAAAGTTGCAGTGATTGGGGCCGGTGGTATTGGTTTTGATGTATCAGAGTTCTTACTTAAACCACCACATCAGCCACAGCCTCAACCTTTGGCTGAGTGGCAACGTGAATGGGGAGTAGACCCAGATCCAAATTATATTTCTGAAGGTGGTATGCAACCACCAGTAGTTGAACCAGCAATCCGCGAGATTTATTTACTGCAACGTAAAACAACACCGCTCGGTGTTGGTCTTGGCAAGACTTCGGGCTGGGTGCATCGTGCACAACTTAAAAAGCATGGTGTACGCATGCTGCGTGGTGTGCAATATAAAGCTGTTACCGATGAAGGACTGTGGATTGAGCATAATGGTCAAGACCAGCTTTTACGCGTAGACACTGTTGTGGTGTGTGCAGGTCAAGAATCGGTAAAAGACTTGATGCCAAAAGAAGGCGAGTCGACTATAGCAAACTACTATATTATTGGTGGTGCAAAGCTTGCAGCAGAGCTAGATGCGAAGCGTGCGATCAAAGAAGGAGCAGAATTAGCTGCTCAACTGTAAAATTGATGAAACAATATGCACTTGAACACAAAGCGATGATATTTTTCTTGAATAAAATGAATAAGCTTTGTATTCTTACGCACATGGAAGCGTGGCAGAGCGGTTTAATGCACCGGTCTTGAAAACCGACGAGGGTGTGAGTCCTCCGTGAGTTCGAATCTCACCGCTTCCGCCAAAATTCTGAATAAGCCCTTGTTTTTACAAGGGCTTATTTTTTTCATGTTATTTTACCCCTCATCCTACCCCACATTAAAACTTGGATTAGAATAGCCAAAATAAGAACAATTCAGATGGCGTTGGATAATCGATAAATTGAGTTTAAGTCGTCTCTTGCAGAGCAAACTATTCTGTAAATACACTGATTAATTTTTTGCCTTTATTGTTATTTTTCAAAGTCATGATGATTCTCACTATTAAAATCATCTTGGGTTGCTAATACCGTGCCGAATATAAGACTATATTTTTACTCGGTAATTTCATTTTTGTGACCATTTGATCTTCTCGCTACTTGCTGAATATGGGTAAGGTTATTTCATTTAACATAGATTTTTGAGAATGATAGGGTAATTAATTGTAATTTCAGCAGCACCAGCTTTGGTCGAAAAACAGGGGGATTAATAATAATTTTACCATTTATTAAAAATGTAAATAAATATGTCTTTTTATTTATTTCGGTTGTATAGATTTTGAATCAAGTAATTTTTCATCATTATCATTTGATTTTTTTAATTTATCATTTTTAAGTTTTTCTTTAATAATTTCTATTTCATTTGCAGCCATAATTTGATTGTTTTTTACCTGAGTATCTTGTTGGATATCAGTTCTGAATTTTATATTTCTTTGATTATCATCAGTTCTATACAGTTGATAAGTGATGGTACTCAATACAAGTAACAATACAGCACTACTAATTAAAAAATAATTTTTCTTCATAATCTTATTTCATTTTTCTTAATAATTCGTTATTTTATAGCACAATAACATTTAAAAATGAAGAATAAATGAAAAATTTGTTTAATAAAACAGTGACATTGATATGTTTATGGATACTAACAATAACAACTTTTGCAGCTAATACCATTGGAGAAGTTACTGGTTTAGCAAATAATTTAGCTGAAATACCTGGTATTCAGTCTACTACTCAAGGCCAAGATGCTCTTAGTGGAAAATTAATCAAAAGTATTCCTTTAATCAAAGGTAATATTCCTTTCAGTATGAACTATGAGACTACCCTAAGATATTCTTCTGATACAGCAGTAGATTATTATCAAAACTTACAAGAAGGTGCAGTTGCAAATTGGACCAATGAATATTCCAATTACATTATGACTGATGGCAATGCAGGCAATCAGGGAAGTGTTTATATCATTCAACTACCTGGAAATAGTGAAAAAATTTATTTTGTTTACGATCAAGGGAAATGGAAACGTATTTATTACAGTATAGGAGGCTTTAGTTCTGCTCAAACATTCTTATCTGATGATACTCGAGATGTAAAATTATTAACAACAGGCTCTGTTGTAACTATTGTAAAAGATGGTGTAACCTATATTGCTAATATTTCAACTACTTACAATGTTTTAACAAAGTCAGATACTCTGATGAAATTTACAAAGATCATATATCAAGATGGCAGGCAACTTACTTTGTCTTATGATAATGGTATTAATTTAGTTCAAGTCAAAGATAATCGTAATAATACACTAAATATTTTAAGGGAATATAAAAAGGCTGGAGCAACTAATCAATCAGCTTTAGAGAGAAAATTGATTACTGGTGTTGAGCTAATCAGTGGAACGAATGTTCAAAGATCAACAATTAACTATCAAGAATCTGAAGTTCAAAGTATTGTTAATCCTGCTATGAAAGAAACTCGCTATGTTGTGAGTTCTATAGATTCGATCATCTGTGGAAAAATTTTTCTCAATTATACGAATATAATGAGAGGTTCTTTATTTTACTATATATACAGAGAATTTTTTGATTTTAATACAGCAAAACAAACGAGGTCACAACAACAAATAATAGATGCTTCTACTTATCCAATTTTAAATAAAATTTCTGATGAGAATAATAATATTTTACAAGAATGGGGTTTTGACAACACAATACGATGGAATGATGCTACAGCAGGATTCAGTATTTATTATACTTCAATTTTTTCATATTCAACAGTTGATAACAAACAAGTATTAAAAAGTTCATCAGCAATTGATGAGGTAACAGGTAGTTTTAAAATAGCTTTCCTTGTTAATGGCCAGTCAGTCATTATGGATCTGGCAATGGATCGTGCAGGCTTAGGTAATTATAAAGCTGAATCAAATTTAAGTTTAATGGATGCTGCAACTGCAACATTAACAATTAATGGAACTTATCCAGCGATAGTGAGCGGTTCAACACCTGTTAGATCAGTTACATTTAATCCATTTACACATCGAATTGTTGCGATAAAAGATTTTAATGGAAATACTTCTAAGTTCAGTTATGATACTTTGAACCGATTAAAAACAAAAACTATTGCTGTAGATAATGTTGATTCACAATTGACGACTTATAACTACACAACTTTAGCTAATGGAGCTGCAAATAATTTTCCAACGCCGAATGAAATAATTACCGATAGCCAAAAGGTAACAAATGCAATTAGCCCTAATGGATGGATTACTCAGCAAGTTATTTCATATCCACATGGTGGTGATAGTAAAACAATTGGTTATGGTTATTATTCAGATCCAAATAGTTCAAATTATGGCTTAATCAGTACTGTTGATGGTCCACGTGGTGATGTGGATGATAATACATCTATTACCTATGATAACTTTGGTAATAAATCAACGGTGACTCAGTATGTTAATGGTCGTTCGGTCATTACAAAATATTTGAATTATAATACTTTTGCTCAACCAGAACGTATCGTGTATCCATCAGGTTTAGTCGACCAATTTATCTATAATAATGATGGTACTTTAAGAGCTAAAGTTACAGGAAATGGCGGTGAGTCAGGTGGTATTTCCGGAGCGACAACAAGCTATACTTATGATTATTTAAAACGTAAAAAAACAGAAACAAATCCTGATAATGAAACCACATATTATGACTATGACATCATTGGACGCTTAGTTCGTAGTACTGCTCCCGATGGAAGTGCAAGCACTCAAAGTTATTTTGATAATGGTGTTATTCAAGCAGTCGAAGGAGCAACATTAACATATAATGAAATAAATGCTGATGGACGTATCTCTAAAACACGTAATGGTTCAGATGCGAATTATTATTGGAAAGCATTTAGCTATGATGGTAATGGAAATATTACTCAAACTAAAAGTGCTTTAGGAATCATTGAAAAATGGAGTTATGATGCACTGAATCGTAATACTTCATTTACTGATGGCGAAGGAAATGTGAGTACTAAAACCTATGATAAAACCAATAATATTACATCATCTATTGATGCAGTAGGTTCAGGTTCTAGTCCATTTAACTATGTGAATGGTACACTTGTTAAAGATGAAGTCAATAAAGACTATGCAACCAAATCTTATACATATAATGCCGCGGATCAATTGACCAGTAAATCACATGGTAGTCGTAGTTGTACTTATTCAAATATTGACTCACTCGGTCGTACTGGAGGTATTTCTTGTCGCAGTGATAATGATGGTGACCCAGCTTATGCATATAACTATCAATATAGTTTTGATCAATCGCGTTTTGGACGATTAGATCGTGTTACTACAAATACTTCATTTGGAGTAGATACATCATATACTTATGATGACCTTGATCGTGTAATAGGTAAGACTCAAACCAATAAATCGATATTAACCTGGGGTGGCTCAAAAGGCTCTCTGAATGTGGGTTATGGCTATAGTGCAGCTGGTAAAGTCACTTCGATTACAATGCCATCAGGCCGTGTAATTAACTATAATTATGAGACAGGCAAAAGTCGACTTTCTTCGATCAATATTGGTGGAAATCCATTTATAAGTAATATTGCATATGATGGCTTAGGACAGCTGTCATCATGGAACATTGAAGGTACGGGAGCGAATTATACTATTGGTTATGATCCAGCTCGAAATGGTGCCATCAAGTCAGTTCGCTTTACCAATAAAAATGGTAGTGCTTTATATGCTGAAGAATATGGATTTGATCAAGATGGAAGGATAGTTACATTAAATAAATTGAATAATTATTCACGTATAATTACTTACGATAAAGCTAGTCGTTTTACGAATGAGCAAAGTGCATGGTATGTATATGATAAAAATGGAAATCGTATAGAGGGTCCGAATAAATATTCATTTTATACTGATAAGAGCAGCAATCAACTGCATTTAGTTTATAATTTTGATTATGATGTTTTGATGACGGCAAATTATTTAACCACAGGTGAAATGATCCCTGACTCATTTATATCAAGTTATTCCGGTGATGGAGCGGTACATTACAATTCGTCCTTACCAGGTTATGACGGTAATGGTCAAATGCGTTACTCTGGTGGAGAAACTGCTCAATATTATATGGCTTATAACCATAAAAATGAGCGTACTGTCCGTTCAAGTAGTGCTTCAGGAAGCTATTACACTGGCGCAGTCCAATTTGTTTATGATGAAAATAGCAACCTGATTGGTGAATATGCTCCTGATGGCACACCGATAATTGAATATGTGTGGATGGGTAGTCGTCCAGTCGCTGCGATATATGGTACAGGTGCTGGAAAAACCTATGCAGTCGTAACTGATCATAATGCTACACCCCGAATGTTAGTAGATAACGTAACAAATGCAGCTGTGTGGCAATGGGAAAGTACAGCCTTTGGTGTGGGTAAGCCAACAGGTTCTGTAAAATTTAATTTGCGTTTTCCAGGACAGTATTATGATGAGCTTACCGGTTTGCACTACAACTTAAATCGTTATTATATCCCTGAGCTTGGTCGTTATATGGAGCCAGATCCAATTGGTTTGGAAGGTGGTTCTAATCCTTATGTTTATGCTGGAAACAATCCGATAAGTAATGTGGACCCAAGTGGGTTGGATGATTTTAATACAAGTTTTTTTGGTGATTGGTCATACTACTCTAATTATAGAGCAAGTAATTTTAGCAGCTTGCCAAGCGACTATTTTTATGGAAGTTTCCCATCTGTCGCGCAAGCAAATGCTAATTTGCCAATGAATGGAGGACTTGGACAAGATATGATAGTTAATGCAAGTCGTTTGATGGTTCAACCAAACGGGGAATGGAATTTTTCAAGTAAGACACATTCTTATAGACTTCCAGTAGAAGTTATTGCTTATCGAAATGATTACGGTGATTGGACGCCTTCTGATAAATTTACAGTTCCGACACCATCTGATAGAGGTTATTGGGTATATGGTGAGCTAACTATGTCTGCAAAAGGTGGTCTTTATAATGATAATTATAATTTTGAAAGACATGGTTACAATTGGAATTTTAATGAAACAGGTATGCTGGGTGGCATAGTTGGTTTAGGAAAGAATGCTTTAAGAAATATGGAAACAAGAATAGGTGGAGTATTTGCGAGTAAAGGTAAATATGTTTACATGCAAGGAGGATTTGATTTTTCATTTTTTAATAAAGTTTACTGTCCCGCATGTACTCCAGCGCCAAGAGCCAAATAATGAAACGTATTGTATTAGTTATTATTGGATTATGTATTATATACTTTCTTTATAAAGTATATAATACAAATGCTTCCTGTTTCTTAAATGGTTCTATTTGTATTTCGGAGTTTAAATATTCAAATTCTGTTGAACGTTCCATATATTTAAATAATAAAGAAATCTCTTCTGATCTAAAGCAACCATGGATAAATAATCACCATATTTATCCAAAAGGTGAAAATGGATATTGGAATTATTGTAAGGAATATTCAAAAGGCTCTATTATTTGTTCATTTCAATATCTTGTGAATATTAGTAAATGTAAAGATTTAAGTGTAGATAAATACCCAATTGAAAATTGGAGATTAAGGTTTTATAAAATATCGATACTTGATAAAGAAAAGCTTACTTATAAATTGGAATTGTATGAGGGAGAAAAAGATTCTTGGATGCAAAGCCAATTGATCAATACTGATCAAGAAGTATTATGTGATTCTGAAGTTAAATCTTAGTAGCTCAAAAACCACTCTCGGGTGGTTTTCATTTTTCCCAATTAAACTCACTTTACTGGTAGCTTGTGTGCTAGTACATGTTCATAGATTTCAAAACTAGTTTTGTATAATTGGAATCGAACATCAGAAAATGAATTGTGTCGTTGAAATAATTTTAATACAGTAAAAAATTAAATATAAATGAATATTTCATTATAAATCATAAATTTAAGGCTTTAATTTGACTGGGACCGCTTCCGCCAAATTCGAAAAGCCCCTGTTAATAGCAGGGGCTTTTTTTATATGGGTATTTAATACTTAATTTTAATTGGCATCATTAATAGGTAACTACTTTCTGAGAAAGCATGTCCAATTATCATGATCTATTTTGTGCAAAGATGAGAAATAAGATTTTCATACTGCAAATTTGCTTGAGTTGTAAAAGTCTTGAAAAATAAGAAGGCAATAACAGTTTGTTATAATAAGATGTGTATTACAGCTCTTGTTCTCAAAATCCGAACATCACACGGATTTGAGAACAATTAGAGTCTGATTTCTCATTGAGTTATTCGTTACAGACCATACAAATATTGATAAGGGATTTGACTCTTGATCGGAAAGATTTACATGGACTCTCATCAACTAGCGAAGTCGCCATAATGCCTTCTAAAGAAGAGAATAAAAGTTCTGCCATATTTCGCTCAGATCCAATGTTTTGAGATAATACCTTTTTGTTTTTAGCCTTGAGCAGAGTATCTTCTAGCCAATCAATATTTTGTTTGGCGAATAGCTTTAGTTCATTCAAACACGGCTCTTGCTGAAAAGAGGCTTCCCTTACCATTATCAAGTACAGGCATAGGCGGTTTTCATCATTCAACATCTCGGAAAAAAGTTCAGAATATGCATGCAGTTTTTCGCTTAGACCATCCTGCTTTTCAATTTCAAGCAATCGGCAGAATTGTTGCTCTCGGTACTGCTGAAGAGCATATCGAGCCAAATCATCTTTAGACTCAAAATGATAATAAAGGCTAGGTGCTTTAATTTGTAAGCAATCAGCGATTTGTCGCATACCTAGTCCACTAAATCCATGCCGTTGAAAAAGATGGATTGATGCCTCCAATATTTTTTCACGTGTGAGCGGTTGATGAGTTTTTCTAGTGGATGCCATAATATTATTCCGTTAGTTCAATGCCGCCATGATGTGTAACGAACACGAGAGTATTCTCTACTGCAAACGCTTCATGTTCATCGATGCCCTGAACTTGTAACACATCTCCAGCTTGCATTTCGACATCATTGAAACGGATTACACCCTCTAGAACGACAATCTGTTCCCATCCAATATGAGTGTGTTTAGGAAAGCTTGCTCCAGCTTGAAATTTTGCCAGATAGCTCCCAACTCCATCTTTATTGGTCCAAGTTTGACAGGTTTGAACCCCAGAAATACCACTTTCTGTCCAAATGCGATCTTTTTGTTGAACTAAAATCATTTATAGCTTCTTAGGAGATTGAATTTTAATTAATCTAACTAACGTTTGTTAGAAGGTCAATGTGAACTAAATTTTTAGTGAAGAATAGTAGATGTTTATGAGTAGCTATATTTGAACATGAAATTAATAAAACCAGTAAATTCACTGGCTTTATTTAAGGCAAATCTTACTTAACACTCGCCGTAACCATCACTTCTACTAATACTTGCGGGCGTGCTAAATCTGCTTGGATAGCTGCGCGTGCTGGTGCTGCTCCATCTGGTAACCATGCTTCCCAACATTCATTGAATACTGCGAAATCTTCGGCAATATTTTTAATCCAAATTTGTGCAGTTAAAATACGGCTTTTATCACTACCAGATTGTTCCAGTAAAGCATCAATTTTTGCCAGAACTTCTAAAGTTTGTTGCTTGGCATCAGCATCTAAAGTTGTTGGCACTTGACCTGAAACATACACTAAACCGTTATGAAGCACACAACCTGATAAACGTGCATTCGTATCAATACGTTGAATGTCATGACTCATTTTATTTCTCCAGAGATAAACCATCTAATGTAATTGGTGATGTTGTTTGGCTAATTAATTGACTAATGACCATGGCACAACCAGCGGCCAATGTGAAACCTAAACTACCTTGGCCAATATTTGCCCATAAATTTAAATATTTCGTACGACCCAAAATGGGTAAACCTGTAGGGGTGGATGGACGTAAACCACTCCATTCTTGTGCTGTATTTACACCCAGTAAATCAGGAAATGTTTTTCGTACCGTATCTTTCAATGCATTTATACGTTCTTTTCGAATGTAGATATCTTGATAGCCAATGTCGACCATTGCGGCAATACGAAGCTGATTCCCCAATTTTGCATATACAATTTTATTCGCATAATCGGTCACGCTTATATTGGGTACAATGTTGGCTTTTTCTGGGAATGGTAAAGTCAGGCTATATCCTTTTAATGGATAAACTGGGACTGAAATACCCACCATTTTAAAAATTGCAGTACTACCATTGCCCGCTGCAACGACAAATTCATCTGCTTCTATACGTCCTTGATTTGTTTCAATTGCAGTAATTTGATTATTTTCCGCAAAAAAATCTGTCACTTCATGTGCATATAAACATCTGAAGTTGTTACTCTCTTTTAGTGCTTTATACAGTGCTAAACAAAATTTGTAGCAATCTGCTGTTTCATCATCAGGTGTATAAATTGAACCCACTAATGTAGATTCAACACCTCTTAATGCGGGTTCAAGTTGAACGGTTTCTTCTGGTGACAGCACTTTTTGTACAGTTGGATCTATCGCTAATGCTGCTTTTTTAAATGCTTTTTCATTGCGATGAATAATCATTTTTCCCGATTTTACCCAGTCAAAATTATCAATTTCATCACGCCATTTAGACATAATACTTTGACTATATAGGGACAACCGTAAAATATGATTTCCATTCACAATGTTATCTTTGCGATTACATGCCATGAGGAATTGGAATAACCAAGACCATTGAAGAGGTGAAAAATTCAATTTAAAGTTTAAAGGCGAGTGGGCTTTTCCTAACCATTGCAACGCCTGAAATGGGACACCTGCATCCGCTAAAGGTGCAACATAGCGATAACTGAGTTGTCCACCATTTGCAAAACTTGTTTGACAGCCAATCTGGTCTTTTTCTTCGACTATTGTAACTTTATGGCCTGCTTGAATAAGTGCATAGGCTGTACTTAAACCAATGACTCCACCACCAATGACAACGACATGTTTTTTCATTCTTCCATGCTATATCTGCAACACACATTTGCATTAAAGAAGAAGATAAAACGTTAAACAAATGAGTTTTTAGATACTACTCATAACTTTTGGTTAATTGATGGTGTCATGAAAGCCACTTCTCTTTTAATTAATTCAATAAAAT
This sequence comes from Acinetobacter sp. GG2, assembly GCF_000292385.1. Taxonomy (NCBI): domain Bacteria; kingdom Pseudomonadati; phylum Pseudomonadota; class Gammaproteobacteria; order Moraxellales; family Moraxellaceae; genus Acinetobacter; species Acinetobacter sp. GG2. Next base: position 144,405 of record NZ_ALOW01000036.1, on the reverse strand, counting down.
CTTCAGTCGCTTTGGTTGTGCTCACATTAGCATTTTTTAAAATATAAATTGTGGTAGATAAACTTGGTTTTATTTCATGAATCATATGATTTGGTAAGGAGTGTGCAGCAGTATAAATATCGGTAATGCTACATCCCAAACCTTCGCGCACAAGTTCACTCGCCATATAATAGGTTTGTACATTCACTATACTTTTATTAAATGTTCTGTACTTTTTTACAACTTGCATCAGGGAGTCTGAGTAGGGTTGAATCCATCTATTTTCATCAATTGAATGAATATCTTGATTTGAATCAATAGGCTGAGAATCGATGTAAACCAAAGGAATATCAAGAACAGGCGTAGCAATAATGCCATGCTGAGTATGAGGTTGGAATGTCACCGCAATATCAATTTCACGTCTTAATAATTTCTGCTCTAATGTTTGAGTATGATCTGTACCAATATTGACAAAAACATCAGGGTATTTTTTTAGAAATTTTGCAGTTAATTTGGGGATGAGACTCAAACCTAAACTGGGCAAACACCCGAGTGTGATTTGACCTTGAGTACTTCTTGCTAAGTTATCTGTTAATTTATTTAATTCATTTATTTTTTCATAAATTGGCTTAATTTCATCATATAAGATATAGGCCTCTTTTGTTGGCTGTAATTTACCTTTGACTCGCTTAAATAGAGAAAAACCAAGTCGTTGTTCCGCATGTTTGAGTAGTTTACTTGCCGCAGGCTGTGAAATACATAACGATGATGCCGCCTCTGTGAGTGAACCAAAAAGCATGACTAAATAGAAGATTTCTAGGTGTCGAAGATTCATAAATGAGCACATAACTAATAGTTATAGGTAATCTATTAGAATTCATTATTTAATGTCAATAAACCCTTGTAAATTGGTGTGAAATTCAATGCCAATGATCAAGGAGTGATACATATGTCAGTTGAGCAATCTTCTATAACAATACCTAATATCAGGACACCTAAAAATATTGCCCTTATTGCAATTATTATTCTTAGCTTGGTTTTAGCATTTTATGCAAAAGGCTTACCCATAGAGGAGGTCGGTTTAATTGGGTTATTGCCTATTTTTGCCTTAGCACTCTTAACTGTTATCGGTCTAGATATTGTGCTTGCAGTGATTATTGCGATTATTATCAGTGTGATAATGACATCCACCAGTGTATTTGAATTGGGTGGAATACTTGCAAAGTCTACAGGTTCATTTATTGCAACTGTCGGTCTTATTATTATGTTGGGTGCTGGGGTTGGTGAAGTCGCCAACCGAACAGGTGCAGCGAAAGAGTTGGTCAAATTTATTGTCAATAAAGTTGGGCTTTCAAGTATTCCTCGCGTGAAACTTGGCATCATGATTTCATCAGTTGTTATTTGTGGTTCATTGGGGACTATGGCAGGTGGTAATGCCATTATTGTTGCTGTCATTATTCCCATTGCAGCAGCTGTTGGTTTAACGCCACCCACCGTTGCATTACTGTTGATGACAGCCGGTTCGGTCGGTCTTTTTATAGGACCATTTACACCAAGTACAGTGACTATTTTAGAGTTGGGAGGCTTGACTTACCCGCAATACTTAAGTGCTTGTGCCATTCCTATGAGTGTTGTCACACTTCTTACAGGTTGGTTTATGTCTGGCTATATACAAAAGTGGACTTTTGGAAAATATACCTATAATGAAGACTTCTTAGAACCTTCTGAAAAAATAGAAAGTGCCTCCGAATTGAAAAGAAGTAAACGTGCGGCGATTGTATTCATTGGAACAATTATCGTAATGGCAATTCTTGGAATTATTTTTAAAGCAGGTTTTAGTTTTGCAATTATTGTGATGCTTACTGTTGCCACTTTGACTGGGTTAGTTGCGGGGTTTAGTCCTAAACAGATTTTGGAAGCACTCTACGAGGGATGCGGTAAATTAGTCTGGATGTTTATTCTTTACTGGTTATACAATCCAATTTTAGTTCTTGTTGAAAAACTCAATGCTTACCAAACACTGTTGGATAATGCGACACCGTATTTGGTCGACTTAAGTCCTGCGATGCTCTGTTTTGGTATTTTCTTATTTAATATTGTGGGGCATATTCCAGGAGCAGCTGTTGCACAAATGACCTTTACCAATAAAATTTTTGGACCAATTTTACTGGCAAATGGTGTTCCACCTGTTGCGGTTACAGCAGTTCTATTATCAAGTTCCCAAGTAGACTGGTTTGGTCCTTTCCCATCTTCTGATATGTTTGGTCAAATGGGCTTAGCACGTTCAAGTCAACTGAAATACATGCTATATGGTGGTTGGGCCATAGTGATCGCAAATATTCTACTTTTTGCAGTATTGTTCCAGATTTTGAATTAGTTCCTATAAATTAAAAGTATTTCTTATTTAAATAAATGTTAAAAGCCTTTTAAACTAAAAAGTTTAAAAGGCTTTATTTTGTACTGTATAATTGATAGGTCTTTTTAAAATAAAATAGTTTTTTTATTTTGCTAATTTACTTCATAAGTACCAAGGTTGTGTGTAAAAATAATTTTAATTTTCAATAGATTTATTATTTTTTAGTTTATACATTGAGAAATCTTTTGGATTGGAAATAGTATTGTAAAATATCTATCTAAAATCGACAATATTGTTTTCTTTTTTATGGCTCATATTTCTATTGATGGTATAAAAATATTTGTTTTGTAATTTTATTTTTAAAGGTATGGCTCATATAGTTTTAATAAATAAAAAATCCTGCTTAAAAAATATAAATTTAATCGGAGAGTTAGGTGTATCTAAAAGATATATTGTGTAGGGATTTGCCAATGTAACCAATAAACCTCAAATGTTATATTTGTGGAAATAATAGATCTATAAATATGTGGAAATTTATTTTATCTATTTTATAGATCTATTGGAAAATTAATATAGTGAAGCTTTTATCTCCAATTGGTTTTAAAGAGTTTTTGAAGCAATATTATGTTTAAGATAGTTATTTGCTTTAAATATGTGTAATAACTATTTAGATGCTAAAAATATGTAAGTAATAGGATAAAAATGTTAGAGACTGATGTTTTAATTGTTGGAAGTGGTCCTGCTGGTTCTTCGGCTGCACTTATGTTAAGTACTTATGGAATTAGAAATATCATAATAACTAAATATAGATGGCTAGCAAACAGTCCGCGTGCCCATTATATCAGTCAAAGAACAATGGAAGTTGTACGAGACTTAGGCATCTCAGATGAAGTAATCGCAAAAGCTGCACCAAAAGAAGTTATGGGAGATGTTGTTTATTGCACATCTTTAACAGGTGATGAAATTGGACGTTTTCCTTATGGAATGAATCATCCAGAAAGAATGTCTGAGTATGCTAAAGCGAGCCCTTGTGAACAGTGCGATCTTCCTCAACAACTATTTGAACCTATTTTGCTTTCAAATGCTGCATCACGAGGAAGCCATCCAAGATTTGATACGGAATACCTATCTCATGTGCAAGATGAAGATGGTGTAACAGTCACTGTTTTAGATAGATTAACTAAACAAACATACTTAATCCGATGTAAGTATTTAATCGGAGCTGATGGTGCAAGCAGCCAAGTCGTAAAAGATTTAGATTTACCTATGGCTGGTAAAATGGGGAAAAGTGGCAGTATCAGCATTATTTTTAAAGCCGATTTAACAAAATATGTTTCGCATCGACCTGGATACCTCTGGTGGATTATACAACCCGGAGCAAACATTGGAGGGATTGGGTTAGGCTTACTGAGAATGGTCAGACCTTGGAATGAATGGCAGATTGTTTGGGGTTACGACATTGAAAAGGAAGAGCCATCTCTTACCGATAATGAGGCGATTGCGATTTGCAAACAGCTTATTGGCGATAACGACATTGAAATAAATATAAGTAGTAAATCATTGTGGACAGTCAATGAAATGTATGCAGAGCAATATTCGAAAGGTCGAGTTTTCTGTATTGGTGATGCTGTCCATCGCCATCCACCTTCTAATGGACTCGGTTCAAACTCATCTATACAAGATGCTTATAACTTATGTTGGAAATTAGCATTTGTATTAAATGGCAAAGCGGGTAGTGGTTTATTAGACAGTTTTAATGATGAAAGAGCACCTGTTGGTGAGCGAATTGTTAAGCGTGCAAACCAAAGTGTCCGAGAGTTCTCTACCATATTTTCTGCTTTAGAGTTAGATGGAAAGTACAGTACAGAGACAATGCAAAAAAGCATTAATGCTTTAAGTGAGAGTCATGAAAAAGGTGCTCTTAAACGCCGTGATTTAAGGTCTGCAATTGAATATAAAGCTTATGAGTTTGCTGCTTTAGGTGTAGAAACTAATGTGCGATATCATTCATCTGCAATTATTGGAGCAAAATATAATATTGAAAATGAATTAGATTCTTGTCGAGATGAAGATCTTTATTACTATCCTTCATTTAATGCTGGCCATAAACTCTCTCATACATGGTTAGTCAAAAATCATAGAAAAATCTCAACCTTAGATCTAATTGGCAATGGAAAATTTACGCTGTTCTGTTGGTTGCAAGGCGATAAATGGAAACTTGCTGTAGATAACCTGAATAGACAGCTTAACTTGGATATTAAAGTTATACAGGTAGGCCCCAAAAGAGAGGTCGAAGACTCTTATGGAGAGCTTTCACGCTCTTGGACTAATGATGAAAATGAATGCTTACTGATTAGACCAGATGGCTATATTGCTTGGCAAAGCAACAAAATTGAATCGGCAGATGATGAGTTATTCAGCGCAATTTCATCAATACTTAGTTTGAGTTAATTGCTCATCAAAGGAATAAACTTTAATAAAATCTATTGAAGTATTTTACTGAACTTGGATTTCATCGTATCCATCAAATCTTGAAAGCCTCTGTTACAAGCAGGGGCTTTTTTATTTCTATAACATAAATTGATTCAGTTGAAACAACATATGGCCTTGATGTCAGTGGCTATCATACTTATTCCGTAGTTGTATAAATACATATAACAGACTCAAAAAGTACCTAACTATTTTGTAAAATTTTAAATAGTTCAAAAAAGAAAAATTTAATATAGTTGCTTGGATGTGAAGTGAATATATCCATTATTACTAAAGAACTTTTGTTTAGGTTTTTGAAGCTAAGATAGGATTTTTGGAGGGAAAAATGAATAAATCAGGAAAAACTGATTTGGAAAAGTTAATTTTACTAGTTAATCTCGGGCTTTTGCATTCTTTAAAAAATAATTATATAGATATAAATGAAGCTGAACATTTTTTGTATACACCATATATGCTTAGACTTTTGAAAGAAAATAATTGTTCTATGGACTTAATTAATATAATTCATAGAGGGACTGAGCTAGAAGATTTAGAAGGATTTAATATTGATTTTAAAGATGAAGTCGAAAAAATGTTTAAGGAAAGTGAGGACATGATCAAAAAATTGCCTGTAACCAGTTTTGAATTTGAAAAGTGGTATGATCAAAAATTATTCGATAAATATGATTAAAATATTTGTAATATATAAAAATATTGCTGATACCTCAGATGTGGCTTTACATCTGGTGATAAATGTAAGAAATGAAAACTTATCTGTTTTGCATTAATTAAAATCGCATATTGCTCAAATGAAAGTTTATGAGATGCGTTGTCTATCTTAAGCACATGATTAAAGTACAAATTAAATCTATATTTAGCTTAAATATTGATAACAAATCCTGAAAATTTCATATAAATCAAATATGTATGTGGTATTTAAAAAATGTTTATGTTTTCAATATGTTGCTGTGAGCATGACTATATATCAGAATTGAACAAGTTATTTGTAGAATATTCACTTGTTGATATATGATGATCCCATATTTAGAGGCTGTTTCAAAACATAATTCTATTGTTTAGCGAGCAAGTTCAAGGAATGAATAGTGCTGAATTCAGGCTTCTAAACCCTATATCTGGAAATTATTTCCGGCCAAATATTGCATTTCGACCCAATGGTTGGAAATGTCTCACTCTTTTGTAGGGTAGGCGTTTCCTATTTTAGGATGTACCTATGAAAAAATTATTTAGTGTATTGTTCAGCGCATCTGTGCTAACACTGACTGCATGTAATAAACAACCTGCACAAACTGAAAATACTGCAACAACCAAAGACAAAACTGAGTCTGTTCGAACAATTAAACTGGTTTCAACAGGTTCAGATACGGATGTATGGAAATATGTTGCAACGCTTCCTGAGACTAAAGAAGCGGGTATTAAACTTCAAGTTACCAATTTGACTGACTATGTTGTGCTCAATACATCTGTCGCAAATGGTGAGCAAGATGTAAATGCATTCCAGTCATTTAACTATTTGGCAGCTTACAATGCTTCAAATACAGCGAAAGTTGCAGCTATTGCGACAACTTACTTGGAACCAATGGGTATTTATGCAGATAAAATTAAAACTGTTGAAGAGTTCCCACAAGGCGCGACGATTGCAATTCCAAACGATACTGCTAACGAAGCTCGTGCATTAACATTATTACAATCTGCTAAACTGATTAAACTTAAACCAAACTTTGATCCTATAAAAGGGACTACGAACGACATTGCTGAAAACCCTAAAAATTTACAATTAAAACCAATTCAAATGACTACAGCAGTTCGTGTTAAAAACGATGTAGATGCAATTGTACTTGGTAATACATTGGCACTTGAGGGTGGTCTTAATGTAATGAAAGACGCTATCTTCCGTGAGCCTGTTGACCAGTCTACTAAGCTTTATGTCAATTTATTGGGCGTAGCTGAAGCAAACAAAAATGACCCGATCTATACCAAACTTGGTGAACTTTACCACTTACCGAAAGTGCAAAAATTCGTAAGTGAAAAATTCGGTGGCACAAAAGTTGAAGTGAACAAACCTGTTTCTGAATTTGCAGACATCAAATAAGTAATTTTTTAATTAGAACTACTTTATAAAAGCTAAGCCCCGCTAATCGGGGCTTAGCTTTTTTTATAATATGTATTTTTGAGAGTGGTAAGCTTTTAACAAATATAAGAGCTGTTAGAAAACAAACTATTGAGATGCAGACAAATTAATAAATAGACTAAAAGAAATGGCTTAAATATATAAAAATTGGGTTTTTAGGGTCTAAAAGTAACTTTAAAGCCATACATAAGCTGATGATTATGAGTAAGGGCTTGATCACTCTTGAGCCAAATCTTACTGCAAATTTTGCGCCTATCGAGGCACCAATAAAAGCTCCACCAGCCATCACAAAAGCTATTGGAAAAATGACGTATCCTTTAATGATAAATATAGATAACGAACCTAGGTTGCAAGCCACATTTGCTAACTTGGTATAAGATAAAGCGCTTACTAACTTAAATCCTAATAACAGTACAAATGCAACGATGAAAAATGAACCAACCCCGGGACCAAAAACGCCATCATAGAACCCTAGTAACGGCGCCACTAGAAGTGCAAATAAAAAATAAGGAATAAGAGGTTTTTTATCTACATCACTGAGCTTTGGTGAAAAAATAAAATATAAAGCAACTAAAATTAAAAGTATTGGTACGATAGTTAAAAGGACATTTTTAGGCATCAGGGTAACTGAAAGTGCCCCTAATGTTCCCCCTAAAAAAGACATACAAGCGATAGGGATTGCTTTACGCCACTCGATGAGCCCTTTTCTTGCAAAACTAATAGTTGCTGAAAGTGTTGCAGAGGCTGCTTGTAATTTATTGGTTGCTATTGCAGATACGGGAGGGACACCTGATAAGAGCAATGCAGGTAGAGTGATTAAACCTCCTCCACCTGCAATAGCGTCAATAAATCCAGCTACCATAGCTACTAAGCCTAAGATAAGGAGTAGTTCAAAATTCAATTTATTAGCCTTTCACAATAAGTGGATTTTTTTGCAGCACAATATAATCAAGGTTTTTTCTATAACCAAATAATCGAACTAATGTTCTTCGGTTATCTTTAATAATATCTCGGCAATGTAAGCATAAACTATTATTAATAATTAAAACTGTATTAGGATTTAAATTAATTGAATCAACAATATGAGCTTGTCGAACAATTGATTCAAATTTATAAAAAGCATTTTTAATTTTTAAAGAAGCATTTTCGTTTGGAGTGAATCTATAAGAATTATATTTCATGGCTATATAACCATGCTTATCTACTTCTAAAATAGAAACGTTTTCTCCACCAGATCCTTGGCCCTCATTAAAAGTTTCACTTCTAGTAAAGTTAAAACTTTCTGTTGTTAAAGCCATTGTCTCTTCAAGAGTTAATTGACTTAATATTCTTGAGATTGGAATTAAACTAGTAGGTTCGTTCAGGGGATTCCATCTTGCTGTTAAAATTAAAGAAGAGGGAGCTGGTGAGTGATTATTAACAACTTTAGTCACTGTATGATAAGGAGCTTCGGTGTGCGCAGTTAGTGCTATACCTGAATGTGAACTCTTGTCAGGATTCTCATTTTCAATTTTTGTGATTCCACCACCTTTTAAGTTTGCAACAACTCTAACGATTTTGCCTAAATTATCTATATCAAATGCGAAAGCATCTTCCTCGAGCAGTGCCAATATAATTTGTTCAGAAGAAGCGAGTGTTAATATATCTATATCTGTTTCAAGTAATTCAAGTGACGGTAATTGTGTTGATTGAGTAATATCAATTTTACTACGATCTAACTTTTTAATATTGAGTCCTTCAAGAACGAGATAAGGTATTTCTCTACGAATATATTTTTCAATAATACTTTTTTCATATGAGTTTAACTTTGCAATTAGTATTTCTTTAAAAGCTAGAATTTTATCTTGAACATGTAAAGAATCAGGGCCTCCTAGTAAAGCCAGTTCATATGACATTTCACTAATTAAATGAGAAATTTCGGGAGAAAGATAAAGATGATAAGTGTCTAAGTTTTTAACTATTTGATTCATGGCTAGTTTATTGTGATTAAAATTCAGCTAAAGACTAGAGCGTCTCTTTTAAAAAATCAATATTTTTTTAAATATTATATTTTATTATATTTTTTATTAAGTAATGATCTTTGTCTTTCTCAATTATTAAATTGAAGTTTGCTTTTCGCATAGAAATTGTTTTGAAAGTATGAACTATTTCATACGGAATAGGAGAGTACTTTGTAACTTCATTAATCTCATAAAATCCTTTTGACTTACCATTGTTAGTTTTTACTCCATCCAGTTCGCCATAAATAATTAATACATTTTTTCTATAACTTATTAAGAAGTTCCAAATTGATGAATAATAAAAACTATAAGGTTTTGAAATTTCATTTTTAAAATCTGGCCCATACATTTTATTTATTGCCAGATCTGAATATATGGCTGGGCATAATAAAATTAATTCATCTATTTGAAATTTTTTTGCTAAATGAATTGCAATATAACCACCTAAACTATATCCAATAACAATATCTACTTTTTTTAAAAGACTATAAAAAGTCATACTTTCATTTATGTTTTGAGATAACGATGACTTTGTTTCGCTTGTATTATTTAAACCGCTTAAGTTAAAGGAAAGTGTTGCAATATTTTTACTTCTAAGAAGCTCTTCTAAAGGGGTTAAAGAGCTTAGATCAGAGTTACCCCCATGTATAAGTAATGCTATTTTCTGTGGGGAACCCTCGCCATAACTAAATTTAGCCTCTAACTCATAAGTACCAAAGTCATGAGTAAAAAAGAACGAATTTACATTTTCGGCTGTGTTGTAATTTTTCAGCTCATGTGTGGGCAAGCTTGTTACTTTTGAAATAGTATTAGAAAGATATCTATGAGCAATTGATAAGTTATCTTGCTTTTCCATGACTTATTATTCCTGTTAGAAGTGTAAAAAATTTGTTATATAAAATAAAATTTAAATAATAATGAGCTTAAATATTTATTTTCAAATTTATATATTCTATTTGAATAAATATTATTTGAATAGATATTTTGAGTTTAATATATCTTTTCCAAGTAGCAAATAATATGTAGATTCAGTTGTACTATGCAAAGTAGCGGCTGTTGAGAATAGTGTCAATGTAATAAAAAATTTTAACGACCGTGAGCTTGTTGCAGAGTTTACAAAGCTCTACAACATGCAACATTTAGTAGGATAGTTGATACTAAGCCTATGATTGGAAAGATAGAATATATCCATATGGATTAAAAATTTGGGGCACAAAAGCCAAGGATAGTGCCGATATTCTTGTTATAATTGATGATCATAGTTTGATTCATTTTACGAACAGGAGCAAACATTGGTGCTGCAAATAGATAAAGAATTAAAGAAAATTTTCACTGAAGATATTGTGTTTAACGATGCAAAAAAGCACCTACAGTCTTTTGTTAAAAGCTCAGACAATTTAGTATTAATTTATGATGATATTGGCGAAAAAGAGTTAGATACTTTGGGTGGTTTAGGTGATATCACCTTAAAAATTGAAGCAATTGTATATCAGTATAATGTATTATTGGGGTATAGCACAGTTCGTGTTTATTTATCATTAGGTGATTGTTTTGTTGATAAAGCTACAGGTACAGTTTCTTCAAAATTAGGGAATTTAATCTTATATTATAGTATGGAGAGTGTAGGTGAAGGGGAAATATTTGCTTATTCTTCAGATCTTATCTATCAATATTTGTAATTCAAAAATTTAATGTGTTTTGCATGGATGTTTTTATTAGTCATATGAATATTTAATTTTAGTATGAAATATTGATTAAGCATAGTAGAGAATATTAATTAATTGAATTTATGAATAGATTTTTTGTTGAAAATAATTGAAAAAACGATAATAAGATACATGAGGTAAGAATATGATACAAAGCGATATTTTTGATGCGATTAAAAATATTGATGAAGTTCGGAAAATAGATGATCTTTATTTAGTTGTATATGAAAATTCTAATTCTGAAGACTCAGTCGAAACTATAATATTTGAAATTAATAAAAAGTTTTGGGCTATTACTGTTAATCATAATTTTGATGAAATTGAATTAAAGGTCTACTCTTGCTTACCAGACAAGACGATTCAACAGCGATGTTCGAATAATTTATCAAGTCTAAAAGGATTAGAAATTGGAACAATGTTCGCTATAGTCAATGAAAGAGGATATACAGATGGCATTAAGCTTATGCTTTACGATCATTCATTGAAAAAATCTAAGACGGATCCATTTTTTGCTGTCTTAACGATTGTTGCTTTGGCTTCTGGGTTGCAATATGAATTAAGAAAAACAGGAGTTGATACCTATCTGATTTAGTTCATACATGTATCTATAAAAATCATTCAATATTAGGTATATATGATAAGATATTTAACAAATATATCTGAGAATTGGGACAATCGAAAATTGTTTGAACTAAACTTATGTAAGTACATTTATGAAGAAGAAAAAAAAGAAATTATTGATGAAATTTATTTTGAAAAAATATGCGTTGATAATAATAAAGTTGTAGTAAGTAATTTTAATAATTTGCAACAGGTTGAAAAGTCTTTGGAGATTTTTAATAGTTATCTTGGAAAAAATAATTATTGCTATTGTTATATAATGATTGAATCTCGGCATAAGCTCACTACAGAATTAAAAGAAAATAATATGGCAAATCGTTTAATTCTTTCTGAAAACTTTACTTTTAATGGTGAAGAACTCTCTATTGAATTTGATCCAGATTTTGATCTTATAACAAAAAACAACTTAGAAGATTTTGAAAAATTTAAAAAGAAAGAAGAGCTATTGATTCGTCTTTCAAATGAAACTATAGGTAAAAAGAGATGGCTAAATTTTACAAAGCTAGAAAAAAAATGCTGGTTAGATTTTGCTTATATTAGAATGAACGAAAGAGGGGAACCTTTATCATTAAATATAACAGTTGATGGTAAATACCTACTGTGTGAAGAAGATGTGTATTGTTATTTTGGAGAGGAGGTTTATGGGGTATTAGGATACTTAGGTTATAACTTTAATGCATTTGCTGATGTACTGTGGAATTTGCCTTTAAAAGTTAAATGGATAAATTTTCAGTACTCTAAAGATAATTTTGAGTCGAAAGAAGATTTTTATCATTTAGATGATTTTATTGAAGTATTAAAAAAATACTCGTCATTAGAAATTTCATATTAGTAACCAATCAAAATTGAAAATAAAGCTGAGATAGAGGAAAATATTATATGAGTTCTGAACTTACAGAAGAGTATATTTTTTATATTGAAATAAGTGAATTTAGTGAGTTTGATGATGATGTAACTATTTGGAGCGGATATCTTTCAGAAAATTGTGTAATCACTGATACTCAAGTTGTTTTTCATGGTTTTTTTGGTGAGGGTGAAATAAATAAAGATAAAAAAAGTAAAAAATATAAGTATGATATCTATGGCATTAATTTATTCTTCTTAAAAGAAAATAACGAATATTTCGGTGTTTTAGGTTCTAGTATTGAATCTTTTGAAGTGAAAGATAATAAATTGATATTAAATTTATGCGAAGAGGAGACTTATTTTGATGAGTTTAAATTTGATTTAATTAAGAAATATCGAAAAAATCAGCTTAAATTACAAGATTGGTGCAATTTAAACGAAGAACAGAAAAAGAAGTGGATAAGAGTTTCGTATTGGATTCAACAGTACAAGCCTACAAACTTAGTAAGTTCAATAGTTATAGATGGTAGAAATATTAAGTCCTTTAATGATTTCTTATGCTGTATAGGTGAGGAAGTGAATGGATTGATGGGCTACTTTGGTTCTAGTTTTGGTGGTTTGTCGGATAGTCTCACTGGTGGCATTGGTTGTATAACTATACCTTTGAACATTACTTGGAAGTATTTTGAAGAAACAAAGTATTCTTTTAATAACTATTATACTCCTGATGATTTTGAATACTTGATTGAGATTTTAAACGAAGAATCTACTTTAAAACTTATGTAATGTTAAATAGAAGGTGTTGGATATAATATGGACGTTAAAACATTAATTAATAGCTATTTAAATTCTGCAGTTACTGTCCTAAGTGAGTGTGATATAACATTCAAGGATTTAAATTTAAATATAGTAGAGTAAATATAATTTATTTTATTTATGCTTGAAAATTGATCTTTATTGTTATTTTAATAATACAACCTTAGGGTTATAAAATGCTTACTTATGAGTGTTCTGAATTTAAAATATTGGTTATGCATGAATTGGATAACTTTAATGTGGCTGAGCAAAATATAGACTTTAATGTTACTGTAGATAATATTATATATGCTGGAACAGCAGTAACGCTTAAAAATATTGAATATTTAATGAATAAATTTAGAGCAACTGGTGATTGTCATTTTGGTCGTTATTTTTGGCAATCTAACATGTTAATTTTAGAGGAAATGACGATTGATTGTTTGCGTGATGCATTATTAGATATTGTTAAAAATAAGACACTAAATACTCTTGATGATATGTTTTATAGAATTAATTGTGATAGTTGAAATTGGAGTAAATAAATTATTTTTATAAAGAAATATGAAATGAATAATATTTTAATTGAAAGAATTTCATTAGAAAATTTAAGAAATCTTTTTAATGAAAATAATGCTCATGATTTAGATATATTTGAAGATGTTAACTCTCTAGTTTTTAAATTAGATAGTATTAGTCTAGAAACTGATCTATATGAAGTATTGGTCTATGTTTGTAAGATAGATGTTTTATCGGTAAATAATTTGAAAATAGCCTATTACAAGAATATTTTTGATATGGACTATAATATTATTGACGATTTTTTCGTTACTCTAATGGATTGATCTATAACTATATTCATCAAAATGACATCGATTGGTCATATAAATGAAATCCTGCTGTACAAAAATAATGCAATTTATTGGGGTAAATTCCAGTCATGCAGAAAAAATCTTATAAAGTTCTAAGTTTGGTATTTCTTGTTGCGAGCATGATGGCTATAACTGCTTGCAATGATAGTAATGATCAGCAATCTACGGCAGTTTCTCCAACACCTACAGATACTCGTGACCAGCGTTTTCTTACAGTCAAAACCAATGATGTAATTCAAGTTACGATTGCTGATTTGATCCCAACGCAGGGTGCAATTGGTTATGATCAAATTTATTATAAATTAGGGCGTTGGCAAGGTGATTTGCAGCGCCCAACTTGGCAAGCAGATCCAGTCAATCAATTAGTTTATTTAAATAAAACCATTGGTAAGAAGTTTAGCGATTATTGTGAAGCGATTGGTGCAAAAGGTCGTGATGATTTTACAAGTCTGCAAGACCTACAAAAGGCCAATTTAAAACAATTGGAGACATTTAACTGTCAAGAACAGCCGGGCACTGAAACGGCTGATTTGAAAACAGTTGTTGTGGGTTATGATGGGCGCCTTTATCTGACCGATGGTCATCATACAATGACCGAATTCCGTGAGCTGCCTGATGGCGGTGGTCAACTTAAAGTATGGGTAAAAGTTGTTGGGAATTATAGCGATAGTAAAACTGCAGATGAGTTTTGGGCGAAAATGCTTGCCAATGGCCAAGCATGGTTAAGAGATGGGAAAAATCAACCGATTTCATATCAACAATTACCTAAAAACTTAGGCCTAAAATCTGCAACTAACCCTGATGGTATGCAAAATAATCCATATCGTTCATTGGTCTATTTCACACGTGATATTGGTTATAGCAAAGTTGCAAATGCAACGGACTATACTGAGTTCTTATGGGAAGATTGGTTTAATAAACAAATCGCTAATAATCTGGTACATCCTTTAAGTTTCTATCATACCGATGCGAGTGTGTATGGTGCTGCAGATGTATTGGCAACTACTGAAATAAAAGCTGATTTAACTGTATCGGGTAGTGCAACAGGCTATCAGGCAGCGGTTGCTGATTATTCATTATTGATGGGAAGTACCAAACCGACTGATATTATTTATGGTACTTCAACTGCCGCAGATTTGGGGGCATTACAGCTTGTGAAAAATGCTGCTAAAGGTTCTGTTACCGCGACTTCAATTTCTAATCTTGCAGATTTGACCCGTGACGAAATTAAGAAAGATAAAACACCGCGTACAGGTGGAAGTATTTGGTATGCGGTAAATTACAAGTTGTGTGGAAAACCGGCTACAGGAACGTGCTGGGGTTGGTAATTCACGGATATTTAATAAGAAAGGAGTGAGTAAAGTCACTCCTTTTTTGTATGGTTAAATCATTAGCGTTTGATCAGAATAGAATTGATTATTTAAAAATTAAAAAACATCATTTGCTCTCCCTTAAGTCCTAAACATCTCACCTTGCACACGTTATTAAGATTTTTTCTATTTTTATAAACCTCAAATTAACAATAACTTGTCAATTATTTATCCTTACTTTTTAATGATCTAATTTAAAACAAATGTCATTTTGTGTGCTTGACTGTAAGAAGGTTGGGAACTATTCTTTGCCTGCTGGCCACATTGCCAGTCGGTTTTGACGAACCGCAATCACACGAGTATCAGAATTATTCCTTCTGAGGGATAGTTTTGTGCAACTCCTCGTCTCCCTCTCGTAGCGGTAGGACGGAAGGGGGACACCTACGGGTGTGCTGGCCTCGTGTGACCAGTTCGTCAACCCCCTTTCGTTCTGCCACCATAATTTTAATGTTTTGGCAGAACTCCCAATAAAAAGGAGTTGGCTTTGCACATCCATTATTTCTTGGCAGCCTTTGCCAAAAGCTATAACGACACCACTTAAATCATCTTTAAACAACTTGATGGCCTTTAGGGTTTTCAGGCTTTAAGTCATTACGGCTCAAAAAACTTGCATCAACTATAAAACTTGAGATGTGCCAAGCACAGTCTTTATGGCTTTGCTGTGCCTTTTTTTCTCCTTTAGAAACAACAAGAATTTTATAACGGTAAAACTATGCGAAATTTAGAAACATCTTCCAAAAAATTACATGTAGTTCAAACTACTATACACCTCATTACGACACATGGATTCCATAATGTAGGCGTAGACTTGATTGCTAAAGAAACTAAAATCGCCAAAGGTACGCTTTACAACTATTTCCACTCAAAAGAACGCTTAATTGAAATGTGCATCGCCTTTCAAAAGAGCCTGCTCCGAGAGGAAGTACTCTCTATCATTTACTCAAACCGTTACTACACTTCAAAAGATAAAATCAAAGAAATTATTGTGTTACATGCCAATTTAAACAGCCTGTATAACCTTTTACTTAAAGCCATTTTTGAAATAAAACTACTTCACCCACAGGCTTACCGTATGGCGGTTGAATATCGAAAATGGCTAAGCCATGAAATTTTTGATCTGATTTTTAGCGGAGAAATCCGCGAGCCAAAATTCGATGCCAATATGGTGGTAAACCTTATAGATGGTTTGTTGCTACAAGTTTTAAGCTCAAATAGTTTAGAAGAGAGGGATGTAGTGGTAGAACAGTTCTTTATGTCTGTGGGATAGAAAGGAAAACGATAGCTAATTACACACCATATAATCTTAGGTAATTTATGAGCACTTGTTTCAATGTTGATGCTTTGAATTCTAAGCGTATAACATGGTGTGTTTGCACAATCCACATAGGTTCTAGCATTATATTTTTTTTCTATAAAATCTTTGTAAGACTGGGGCTGAAACTAAAGTTGACACGAATAAGATAGACAAATCTGTCTATTTTTTATAAGATATGGTCGATTGTAACGCAAATTTATAAATAAAGTGATGTTTAATAATACTTTTCAGATCTTAGAGAGTTTTGGTTTTCTCTCACAACATCGTTCGGTGTATCTTCAATTTTCAGATGCATCCCTGAATAGTCAGGTCTTTTTACAACGTATAGATGGGCAACATTATCTTAATCAGGGCATGACAGCAGAGCTGATTTGTTTATCAACAAATGCCCATATTCCACTCAAAACATTTATTGGAGTGCAAGTCGCTGTTGACCAAGTAACAGACCGAGGAAATTTTTTCCGTACGACTGGTATTATTACTGGAGCATCGCAGGGACAAAGTGATGGTGCTTTAACTTTATATAAGCTTGCTGTAAGTGATCCAACTTATCTGTGGCATAAACGCAGAAATAGTCGTGTGTTTATGAACAAGAGCGTGAAAGAAATTAGTGAAATTCTATTTCAGGAATGGCAGGGGAAAAGTCCATTATTTGCTTCTAGTCTGACTCTAGATTTGAGCGGATTGAAACAGACTTACGATGTTCGTCCTTTTGTTATGCAGCTCAATGAAAGTGATTATGACTTCTTAACTCGCTTATGGCGTAGTGAAGGCATAAGCTGGCTTATTGACGAAGCTGAGCTTACTGTCGCGAGCAATACAGATGATATTCAGCCACAAAAATTACGTTTGATTGATGATAATAACCAATATCAAGCGCTGACAAGAAGAGCGATTCGTTACCACCGCAGCAGTGCAACTGAACAATCTGATAGCATGACCGGCCTAATGGCTGACCGTAGTTTACAGCCGACGTCTATTTTTGTGCAGCGTTGGCAGTCAGATGTATTGCAACAAACTGATGGGGCGGGCAGTGTACAAAGTAAACACCAACATAGTTCAAACTATGACAATCAAAGCTTAAGCCTTGAAGAAGCATGGCACTATAGTCCGGCATGGATGCAAGACTTAAATGGCGAAGATGGGGCAACCTCCGCAAGCAATCAACAACTAGAAAAGTTTAACCAGAACCTAAGTGCTTATTATGATGCTCAGTCTAAGCAGTTTATTGCTAAAACCACAGTACGAGATACCCAAGTCGGCTATTGGTTTGAACTCAATGAGCACCCTGAAATAGATCAGCATGAAAGCACAGATAAAGAGTTTTTAATTGTAGGCAAGAACTACTATAACCAAAATAATTTACCCAAAGATTTAAACCAGCAAATCCAGACTTTAGTTCAACAAAGTGATTGGCAAGCGAGTAATACTGACGAGCGCCAAGCGAATCAGTTGATTTTACAACGTCGTCATATTCCAACTACTCCAGCGTATAACCCACAAACCCATAGTCCTGCCACTCATCCACAACGTGCGAAAGTGGTCGGTCCTGAAGGTGAAGAAATCTATGTAGATGAATGGGGGCGTATTAAAGTCCGCTTCCTATTTACCCGCAGTGATGACCATAACCATGATGGTGGAGCAGGAACCAACAATAATGACACCGATTCAGCTTGGATTGACGTTCTAACACCGTGGGCTGGAGAAGGTTACGGTGCACGTTTTTTACCGCGTATTGGTGAAATTGTTGTTATTAACTTTTTTAATGGCGATATAGATCGACCGTTTGTGATGGGTCGAGTGCATGAGGCTCAGCGTCATCCAACCAAATTTGATAACAAAGGTAAACTTCCTGATACTAAAAAGCTAAGTGGTATCCGTTCCAAAGAAGTGTCGGGTGGTGGTTTTGGACAACTCAGATTTGATGATACACCGGGACAAATTAGTACCCAACTTCAAAGCAGTCATGGTGCAAGCCAGTTAAATCTGGGGAAATTGAGCCATCCTAAAGATAAAGCGGAAAGTGAAGACCGCGGAGAAGGTTTTGAACTGCGTACGGACCAATGGGGAGCATTGCGTGCGGGGCAAGGTTTGTTGGTATCCACCCATAAACAGGATAATGCCAAAGGTGAACACCTTGATGCCGAAGTTGCGAAAAAGCAACTTGAGGGTAGTCAAACCAACAGTAAAGCACTGAGTGACATCGCTAAAAACCAGAAAACCGATGAAATAGAATCGATTGAGCAGTTAAAAGATTTTGCCTCACAAATTCAGCAACAAATCGCTAAATTTGAAAAAGCTTTACTGCTTTTAAGTTCACCAGATGGCATAGCCTTGAGTACGTCTGAAGATATTCATATCTCGGCTGATGCACAAATCAATCAGGTTGCTGGAGACAGCATCAACATAAGTACTCAAAAGAATGTCATTACCCATGCTCAAAATAAGATCAGCCTCTTTGCAGCGCAAAGTGGACTAAAAGCAGTCGCTGCGCAAGGCAAGGTAGAAATACAAGCTCAGGCAGATGCGCTGGATGTGTTGAGCAAACTTGGAATTACTATTTCATCAACTGATGACAAGGTCATCATTAGTAGCCCGAAAGAAGTCAAAATCACGGGGGGCTCATCTCAAATTACTCTGAATGGCTCAGGAATTTTTCCGAAAACTGGCGGGAAATTCCAAGTCAATGCAGGACAGCATTTGTTTATGGGAGGAGCGAGTGCAAACGCCAGTGCTCCTGAGTTACCTAAAGCTAAACCTATGCAGGGAGCGTTGGAGCTACTACGGAGTTATGGTGGAGATAACTTCTTTAAGCAAAATAGCTATAAGGTCATTGATTCATTAGGTAAGCAAATTACAGGCAAACTTGATGGGAATGGTTTTGCACAAGTAACAGGGATTGCGCCTGGACCAGCTAAAGTAGTTTTTGAGAAGGACAATACTAGTGCATGGCTACAAAGCAGTGATTTTAATCGTAAATACACTTGGGCTGAGCCAGTCAAAAGTGTTCAAGGATTGATGAAAGATGCCCTAGAAGCAGTTGGGCAAAATACGATGTCTCAGTTGCAAAATAATCTTCTTTCAACTGATAAAAATAGTTTCAAAAACTTGGGTAAAAATACTTTAGATAATTTAGCTGGGCAAGCACTAGGCCAGATTAAAAATCAAGTAACCAATACCGCGCTCAATACTGTTTCTAAACAACTTAATCTCAATTTATCTGCCGATCAAATGAAAAGTCTTGGTCAAATGGCGATAAACCCAAACCAGTCTCTTGAAATGCTAAAAGAGCAAAGCCAAGGTTTTTTGAGTGATCAAATGACCGCAAAATTATCTAAGTCCATAAATCAAGATTCACCTATTCAGCAAGGGGCTTTAGATAATTTTATTCGGTCAAAAAAGTAGATTGGATGAATAGAGCGATCCAACATAGAAAAATATTGTTGTAATTTAATGAATTAAAGGTTTTATATTAATGGCTAATGAGAATACACAACATAAAGAAATTAAAAAACAACCTACTGTTGAACTTGCTGTTTTTAACTTAAATAGCGTGACGGATGTAGCAGACTTGCAAATGATCGCAAGTCAGATTCAGTTGTATTTACAAGTGTGCGGAAATACCTCATTAGAACAAATAAAAAGTAAGGCCAACATAACCACGGTTGCTAATATCTTTGCATTGACAGGTAGTGTACTAGACCTAATGCTCTATGCTACAGATAAGAAAACTGGTGAAGCTGCTGCACAACGTGGAGCATTACTTGCTGCAAATTTAATTGGTTTATTTTCAGAACCGAATAACGAAGCTCATGCGCGCATGGCTTTACGTCCGATGTTTGGTTTAATGGCAGAGTGCTTATATCAAGAAAATGGAAAAATTAAAGAAACAGATATTAAGCGTTTAGGTTTGCATCTCAATGCGATGATCGCTGGAGATTTAGAGAAGTTTTTAAAAGAGACTCAAGCGAAGTTAGGCAGTTTACTTACTAGTGCTACAACATTGGGTGTAACCATCCTACAAAGCATGGCGACCCCTGCAACAGGTATAAATGCAGGAATAACCACTGTGGCAGGTGCGAGTGCAGAAAAACGAGATCCGAAACTCAAATTTAGCAACTGGGCTGTTCCACTCATTGATTTATTAGGGAAGCCGAGCCAAGCAGACTTAACCCCTAAAATACAACCAAATATAACAAGTCGTTTGCAACAAGAAGCAACTCACGCTATTGCAGCTTTAAGTCAAACTTTGCAACAACAAGCAAATGCTGGCCAAAAATATACTTTGGCATGGCTATTACAAGAAACACTGAAAGCTATACAAGCTTTAGAAAACAAAGGCAGTGCAAGTGTGCCAATCAACCAGACGGGGGAATATGAACGCCATACGAAAGGAGACACTTTAGAGTTTGTAAGTTTACAGGCAGATGCTTTAAATGCTCCTCCATGTGAAGGCCCTGATTCCCAATCTGGAAAAAGCATTAGCTATTCAATTGGTGCTGAACGGGTTCAACATGCAGACTTCTATTTACCAAAAATAGGTTTTTCTTTTATACGGCAATATAACTCACAAATGGATGAGTTTGATCAAAGCATGGTCGGTGCACGTTGGATGATGCCATTTTCCAATATGATTCAACAAAATGCCCAAGGCTATCTATTTATTGATAGTAAAGGGCGAAAGCATCAACTGCCAGCATCTATTACATTTGAAACTTATGAAGTACCTTATGAGGGAATAATAGTACAACCTCTTAAAAATGGAGATTTGGTTCTAAACTTCGGTGGAAATTGGTCTTTTCAATTCCATCAGTTTTCAGTTGGCCAGCCTTATCAATTGATTCAACAATTCAATGAAAAAACACAAGAAAAGATTGACTTAAGTTATCTCATTTTTGAAAAGGTTGCTTATCTTCAATATGTTGATTTTCAATTAGAGCATGCCAAACACCAATTAAAATTTGCTTTTAATGAGCAAGTTAAAATTATGGCGGTGTTTTTAGATGATAAAGCCGAACCATTAGCACGTTATGAATACGATACCCAAGGGAACTTAATTAAAGCTATTGATCAGAATGGCTATACAAGAACTTATGAATATAACCACTTTCATCAACTAACGCGCTATACAGACCGTACAGGGCGTGGACAAAATATTCGCTATGAATCAACTGAAGCCAAAGCTAAAGCGATAGAAGAATGGGCTGATGATGGTAGTTTCCATACCAAACTAAAATGGCATCCGCACTTACGTCAAGTGGCGGTTTATGATGCTTATGATGTGCCAACTTATTATTACTTTGACCTCAATGGGTTTACTTATCGAACTCGTTTAGCGGATGGGCGTGAGTCATGGTATAGCCGTGATGGGAAAAAGCGGATTACTCGTCAAATTGATTTTGAAGGACGAGAGACTCAACAAGAATATAATGATCAAGATCAACTTGTTAAAATTGTTCAGCCAAACGGTGGGATAATTCGTTTTGCATATAATGAGCAGGGTAACTTAGTTGAAATTAAAGACCCAGAAGGTAGTATTTGGAAACGAGAATACGATGAAAATAGAAATGTTAGTAAAGAAATCAATCCATTAGGGCATATCACACAGTACAAATATAACAATGATAATCAACTGGTTGAAGTCATTGATGCAAAAGGTGGTGTCAAAACCATTCAATATAATGAATTGGGGCAGATGATTTCATATACCGATTGCTCAGGTAAGAGCAGTACATGGGAATATGATGAAGATGGTGCACTGACAGTTCAACAAACTGCAAATAATAAAGTTGTACAGTATTTTTACAGTACCAAAGGCCGAGATAAAGGACAGCTGCAAAGTATTATTTATCCTGATGGGTTAAAAGAATACTTTGAATATGATGAAGAAGGACGCTTACTTAAGCATATAGACACTAAAGGTTTAGTAACGGAATATAAGTACAATCAAGTTGGCTTATTAGAGCAGCGTATTGATGCCAATCGACATAGCGTAACTTATCAATGGGACAAACAAGGTCGCATTCAAAAGCTGATTAACCAGAATCAAGCTGAATATTTGTTTGGATACAATCCGTATGGATATTTGATACGTGAGCAGGCCTTTGATGGAGAGGAAAAGCACTATATTTACAATGAGAACGGAAGGTTATTTCAAATCCGTCAACCAAATATACTGACTCAATTTGACTATTATGCAGATGGACAAATTGCTTCGAAAAGCTTTACCCATTTACATACAGGCCAGAAACAAACAGAGCAATTTGACTATAACCTGAATAACCAGCTGAGCCGAGCTAGTAATGAGGTTAGCCAAATTGATTTCTATCGCAATGCACTTGGGCAGTTGGTTAGAGAGCACCAGCATTATAAAATTCCAGAACTGAAACCGCTCACAGCAGTATTACATTATGAATATGATGAGCTTGGAAATTTAATTAAAACAATTCGACCTGATGGACATACACTGAATCATCTTGTTTATGGTTCAGGGCATATTTATGCAATTGGTTTAAATAACAAAGAAGTTGCTTCATTTCAGCGTGATGATTTGCATAGAGAAACAACACGATTACTAGCAAATGGGCTTATTCAAACTAAACAATATAATGATGTGGGATTACTGAGTTCACAGTTCATTCAACCTGAGCAAGAAACTCAAGACTATTTACAATATCAAGCACATAGACGCTATCAATACGATCAAAACTATTTGCTTGGTCAAGTTGAAGATAGCCGTTTGGGTAAGCTCAATTATCAATATGACCCAATTGGGCGCTTAATCACAGCTCAAAGTTTACATAAAACAGAAAGTTTTAATTTTGACCCAGCTGGTAACTTAATTGATTCTGACTCGGTATTAAGTCCAGCACAAATTAAAAATAACCTTATTAAAAGTTATAAAGGTAAACACTACCAATACGATGCACAAGGTAATGTGACAGAGATTATTCAGGCTGGTAAAAACCTTAAGCTGACTTGGGACAACCAAAACAGACTTATTCGTAGTATTAATAATGGTCTAGTTACAGAATATGGTTATGATGTCTTTGGTCGTCGACTCTACAAAAAAACATCTAATGAATTAACCTTATTTGGTTGGGATGGCGATTTAATGATATGGGAGTCTGTCCAATCGGCACAGACTAGTTATACAAAGCACTATATTTATGAACCTGATAGCTTTGTTCCACTATTACAAACAGGTTATAAGGATTTCATTCAACTGATAGAAACTCCTGATTATCAGGAATATCAAACAAAACCTTATTCTATTTATAAAGACCCAGTATGGAATAGTAATACTCGCAAAAAGCGTACTGATGTAGAGCAGATTACATTTTACCATTGTGATCAGGTCGGAACACCTCAAACCATGACCAATACCCGCGGTGAATGTGTATGGGAAATTATCCAAGACACATGGGGAACGGCATTAGAAATTAAAGCAGTAAATCAAGATAATCCATTTGAACAAAATAATTTACGCTTTCAAGGGCAATATTACGACCATGAAACAGAGCTGCACTATAACCGTTATCGTTATTATGAACCTCATAGTGCAAGATATATGAGTAAAGATCCGATTGGGCTAGAGGGAGGTATGAATAGCTCTAGTTATGTAAGTAATCCAACTCAGTGGGTTGATCCGTATGGACTATCTCCTGATATTTCAATTCCTGGTATGAAAGGAGATCCAAGATTGAAAGATAGATCAACATTAGTTCAGGCAACCGATAGAGCATTGAATGGAACAAGTGCTAATATTAGTGGTGCACTAGGATTGGGTATAACTCATAGCACTACTTATGCAGGAGGTGGGCGGGCTGTGCATTCTACTGGACGAACGTTAGGTTTTGGTGTTTCGGCTAGTACTACGCGAGATATACTTAATATAGGTAATAAACCCGATGGTAGATATATAGAAGCTTGCGGAGGTGTCGGTGCTAATTGGTTTGGACAAATTTGTGGTGGGTACTCTTGGTCTGGAAAATCATTTTATGCGGTCATAAAAGGTGGAAGTGGAGCAGGAGCTGGTTTAGGGATTACTGATGGATGGCAAAATACATCAGATTATATACCTGAACAACCAGTCTACAGTATTCCACCGGAAAAGATGCCAGTAATTCCGGCTCAACCATTTAATTTTCCAAGGTTCTAATTATATGGAAATACTATTTTATTTAAGATGGATTGCGGTTTTTTTATTCGTATCTAATTTTATTCTAATGATATATTTCTTATATAGGTATTATATTAGTAATAAAATGGCAACTGATATCTGGAATTTTTTTTCAAAGAATAATAGTTTTAACAAAGTAATGAGCGATATTGTTTTTAAGAAAAAAAATAATTATCAAAAAATTACTAAGCTAATAAGATTAACATATTGGCTGGTAGGTTTGTTTCTTTGTTTAAGTATATGGAGTGTCGGTTATTATGAAGCTAATTTTATGTAGTTTTTTATTTTTTTTATCTTTGATTAAATCTACTTTTGCTTGTGAAAAAATTGAATATTCTAATCAAATTAAAAACTCTAATTTTGATCTCAATATTTTAAGTTTACAAGGAAATCTAAAAAAGATTGATAAGGTAATAAATGGCTTACCTGATGGATTTTATAAAGAGTATATTTTAGGTGTGAGTTTTTTAGATGGGAAAACAAAGTTGGTTGATTTAAAAGAAGCTGAAAAACATTTGATAAATTCTGCTAAGTATTGTTTCTCACCAGCACATTATTCTCTAGGATATTTATACTATTTAGAAAATAAATTAGAAGATTCTAAGAAATGGCTTCTTTCAGCAAAGAAACTCGGTGATAGTTTAGCAGCATATCAGTTAGGTTTGATTTATATAAAAGAACATAACCCTGAGAAGATGTTAGAGAGTTTAGATTTTGCTGAAAAAACAGATTTTACTCCTGCTATAACAGAGTTGGGAGTACAGTATTATGATGGTAAAATTATAAATAAAGACTTAACAAAAGCATTTAAATATTTTGAAAAAGCGGCCTTAAGAAATGATCCTTTAGCTCAAAATAATGTAGGCTGGATGTATGAAAATGGGGAAGGGGGAGTTAAGGTAAATAAAGAAAAAGCATTGTATTGGTATAGAAAAGCTTATGATAACGGATTTTCTGGAGCATATGAGAATTATAGTAGGCTTTCAGGTGAAAAATAAGTATTTAAGAGGTGTTTTTTTGTTTTAAAAAACTAAATTATTGAAGATAATTTTTAAGAGGATATGTAAGTTTTCCTTTTATATTTATAGAAGGTAATAATTATATTTTGGTATTTTTTTTTGGTTTTAAGCTTTATGTTTTTAATTTAAAAATAAAGCTGCTGAGAGTATTTTAAAATTAGTGTAAATATGAAATTAAATAAATTGAGTTTTGGAATTGTTACTATCTTACTACTAGTCGGATGTAGTAGTAATGTTTATGAACCACCTTCAGATAAGTATGCATTTGAAAATAAAATGAAAGAATTACTCGGTAATCAAATAGAAATTATAAATTCATTGAAAAAGGCTGAGGTACAAATTTCATATTTTGAATTACCTAAGAATAATAATAAAATTGAAAGTATAGTAAGTTTATTAGAAAAAGATGGATGGGTATTGAAAGGAAAAAGGCAGGGCGTTTATACTTATTGCTTAGGGAGAAATAATAGAATTAATGTTGTTATACCAACTTCTGGTGGACTTTATGATTTTAAAGGTGGGAAATTAAAACGAACAGATTACTCTGTGAATGCTGTTTTATATTCCTATGATAAATGGGGAGATGATATGTGTGAATGATTTGTGGAAATTTATATTTATATTTTTTTCATTAATACAAATGGGTTGTTCTAATCAAATATATGAACAACCTTCAGATAAGTATCCATTTGAAGTAAAAATGAAAGCTTTATTAGGGGATAATCTTAAAATTGTGAACTCATTGAGTAAAGCAGAAGTTCAGATTTCTTCTTTTGATTTACCAACAAATACTAATCAGATAGATGAAGTAGTTAGTCAGTTAAAAAAGGATGACTGGGTATTAAAAGGACATGGTCAAGGAGTAGATACTTACTGTTTAGGTTTACATAATAAAATAAATATTGTTGTTCCTATATCAAATAATGTTTATGACTATAAAAGAAGAGAATTAAATATAACGGACCATAGTATGAATGGTGTGTCTTACATGTATGATAAATGGGGAATAGATATGTGTGAATAAATTCCTAATGAAAAAAATATTTTCAGTGCTAGTTCTGCTTTTTTTAATATTGCAAGTTGGTGGTTATAAACGAACTCATAAAGAAGATGCTGACAAATATATGTTCTTTATTAAAATGAAACAAGTAGTAGGTAATGATGTAAAAATTGTTAATTCGTTAAACCGTGCGGAGGCTCAATTAGCTTATTTGGAATTGCCATTAAATTCAGATAAGACATCTAAAATTGTTGAATTATTGAAAAAAGATGGTTGGACTTATAAAGGAGCTGGAATAGGTTCTGAATCCTATTGTCTAGGCGTAAATAATAGTATCAATATTGTTAGACCTACTTATAAAACTGTTACTACGTTTAAGGGTGGCGATTTATATGTGACTGATTATAATAAAGATATAGTCTCTTATAGTTATAATAAATCGGGTTTGGATATATGTAAATGATTTATATGAGAAATTTATTAAAATTAATATTTTCATTTTCTTTGTTAATACAAATAGGTTGTTCTAATGGAGTACATGAGCAAGCTTCTAATAAATATCCATTTGAAGAAAAAATGAAAGCACTCTTAGGCGATAATCTTAAAATTGTAAACTCATTGCATAAAGCAGAAGTTCAAATTTCTTCTTTTAGATTTGAAAAAGATCACAATAAATTGAAAAAAGTAATTAATCAATTAAAAAAAGATGGTTGGATATTAAAGGGACATGGACAAGGGGTAGACACATATTGTTTAGGGACTAATAATAGTATTAATATTGTTAGCCCCACTGCAATTGGTGTTTATGACTATCAAGGCGGAAAACTAAATATTACAGATTACAATTTTGATGCGATATCTTATAGCTATAATAAATGGGGTGAGGATTTGTGTGAGTAATTTATTCAGATATATAGTATTATTTTTCTTGTTTTTACAGGTGGGTTATTTTAATGGAGTTTATGAACAGCCTGCGTATAAATATCCATTTGAAGTGAAGATGAAAGCATTATTAGGCGATAATATTGAAATTATAGATTCTATAAATAAATATGAAGCACAAGTTTCTTATTTTGAATTTACTAAAGACTCTAGGAAATTAGAGAAAATAGTCAGGTATTTAGACAAAGATGGATGGGTGTTAAAAGGACAAGGGCATGGAGTTGATACATATTGTTTAGGTCCAAATAATAAAATTAATATAGTCAACCCAACCTTTGGCAAGATTCAAGATTATAAAGGCGGAGAGTTGAAAATAACTAATTATGATGTTAATACGGTTTTGTATCGATACTATAAGTGGGGAGATGATTTGTGTGAATAAATGCGAAGTGAAATACTTGCTGCTAATACGTGAAAGCAATGCTGTAAAAAATAGGTGAGATTCTTAGTTAATTATAGAAATATATGATCTGAAAGGTACTACTAGATTTTTTAAAATTCTAGATGCTGAGAAAGCTATTAAAAATAATAGATTAGAGAGTTTAAGTAATGGAAATATTGAATAAAATCTTTTTAAAATTTATGACTATTATTTTAATTGGAGCTTTCTGTGTTTCATGTGATCACATAAAGAAAAGCGAAGTAACTATTGTTGAAAATAAGAATATAATAATTAAAAAATTTGAAAGTGATGCTGAATATATTTTTGGTAATCAAATTTTAGGTAAAAAAATATTTTCTTCCTATAATGCAGAACGATTAATATTTCAAGTGAAAGATCTAGAGAAAAATAGTGATAATTTTATAGATAAAATAGATGGTCTGTTGAATAAGAGGGGTTGGAACTATAAAGAAAAATACAAAGAAGCTTACATTTATTGTGATAGAGATATGAATCAACTTGAGCTAGTTCCTCCTATAAAGATAGGTACAGTTATGCAATCTGGAGATGGACAGTCATTGAATCAGTTAGTAGATTATTGGAATATAAGTTTTATCCATTCTAGGCATAAACGTTATGTATGTAATATGAATAGTTGATTTGGATAATTTATTATGATTGTGAGAAAATTCATATTTTCTTTATTAATTTTAGGTCTCTATTGCTCCCTAATAGCATGTAGTACTAACGCAACTAGCTTACAAGTGCTTTCTAAGGAGTTGTTCAGTGAATATCCATATGAAGTTGATACTGATAGAAATAAAAGATCTACTCAATTAATTGTGATAAAAATAAATAAAGAAAATTTTTCGATTAATGATTATAATGATGTTAAAAACAAACTATTAAGTAGAAAATGGGATTTTGTTGATTCATACGATAATTATTATAATTTTTGTAAAACTAATAATTATTCTATAGATATATTAAATCCTATTCATGATAGACATTATACAAGAGATGGTGATGAAGTTAATTTTAAAAGCAAAGATTATTGGTATTTTGCATTATACTTTAATAAATTAGGAGTTAATAACTGTATGGAATATTATGGTAAGTAAATTTGATTATTTAAATAAGATTTCTTGAATTTGTAGTATTTATTTTAATTTGATAATCTGGTTTTAAGTTTTAATTAGATTTGTTGAAATTATTGTTGAATCTAAATTTAATAGTTGGTACGCAAAATATAAGAAAGAGTTATGATTAAAATTAATTGTTTAATATTGATTACAGGTCTCAGTCTTTTATTATCAGCATGCAATAAAGATGTTGAGATAAAAGCACAATCTAAAAGTCCGAATGAAGCAGCTCTACATGATTATAGCAATGTTCCTGCAGAACAATTTAAAGGGAAATTAAGTTTTTTTAAAGAACAATTGGATAAAATCTTTATTGATCAAAAAATTATTTTGAGAGATGAGGGTATTGCTTTTGCTCCTACTCAAAGCTTTCTTGTTGTTCAAATTCCTGTAGAGAGCTTAAATGAGGAAACCTATCAAAGAAACATAGTTCCTAGAATCAAAGATAATGGCTGGATTCTTGAGAAGAGTATAAAGAATGCTGATGTTTTTTGTAATGGTAAGAAATATCAGTTAGAGATTATTCGGCCTAAAGATTACTCTAAAGAAATTATTAATGAAGAAGATAGGTTAACTTTCACTCCAATTCAAAAGGAATGGAATATTGGCATGTACTATCAGGAACAAGGAACATTATTCTGTGGAGATAAATTACCAGTAATTACTATAAAATAAAAATATAGGGCTTGGCTTATTTTTTAGTATATCTATTTTGTAAGATTATAGCCCTATATTTTAAATCATATATATGAATATGGTGAAGTTAAAGATTTAATCCCTATCTATTCAGATTGAACTAAGTCACGTTCACGACATGATAATTCATAGTAATTACCTTTTGGCAGAGAACGGATTTTAAAGCCATAGTAATCGCTAGTTGACTCTATAGGACCGACACTACATTGATTTGTTTTTGTAAATTTTTCAATCAATTTCAAATTAGAAGTTTGCTTAAATACAGCTCCCCAACCTTCACTCACACAACAGCCCACATATTCAGACATATATTCATCTGAAATGAGTACGACATTTTGTCCCATAAACTCATAAGGCTTTTTGAGTTTATATATATCGTTATAGTCTGCTCGCGAAATATTAGGTTTCTTTGCTAAAAAGCCTTTCTGTTTGAGTATTTGGAACTTTAAAAAATTCTGAGGTCCAGTACCAAGTCCTCTATAAACCGAATTATTATCTTCTGCAAAGCTATACGAGCTAAACATACTGACTAAACTTAAAAATAATATTTTTCTCATTTTAAATTTCAAAAGTTATATGAGGCCGTAATTCTTTCATATCTTATGAGTAGCGTAAAGTAAGTAGCTGATTTTGATTGTACAGATAGAATTTCTCTAACTGACTTCGTAGGCGTACACAGCTCATTTTAGTGACTATTTATATGCTTCTTATGATTAAATATTCAGAAAATAATAAGTGGATTACTTAAAAGTTTTAATTTAATTGATCAGATTTTTGCTTATAGATTAATTTAGAAGCTCATTTGATAGTCTTTTTGTATATAATATGTATTCTTTGTATTTTAGTTATCTTTATAGAGTAAACATGAAAAAAATATTAATCATTACTATGGCGAGTTCTTTTGGTTTAATCGCATGTTCAACCACTGAAACATCAAGAACGATACAAAGTCCTCAAGTCACCGCAGCAACTTCTGCAATTAAATATAATGGAGTAAAAGCTCCTGTTTCTATTGGTAAGTTTGATAACCGCTCTAGCTATATGAGAGGAGTTTTCTCAGATAATGTAGACCGTTTAGGTGGCCAAGCGAAAACAATTCTTGAGACACATTTGCAGCAAACTGGTTATTTCTCAGTTTTAAATCGCGACAATTTATCTGAAATAAAACAAGAAGTAGGTTATAGCAATACTGCTCAATCTATTAAAGGTGCTCGTTATGTGATTACTGGCGATGTATCTGAGTTTGGCCGTAAAGAAGTTGGTGATCAGCAACTGTTTGGTATTTTAGGCCGTGGTAAACAGCAAGTTGCTTATGCAAAAGTTAATTTAAATATTATTGATGTAAAAACTTCAGAAGTTGTGCACTCAGTACAAGGTGCTGGTGAATATGCATTAGGTGCACGTGAAGTCTTAGGCTTTGGTTCTACTGCCTCTTACGATTCTACTTTAAATGGTAAAGTACTCGATTTAGCTGTTCGTGAAGCGGTAAATAATCTTGTAACAGATATTCAAAATAACCGTTGGTCAATTCAATAATTTTGGATATGTGTTAGATGAAAAAAATTGTTTTAAGTAGTGTTCTTGTTTTGGGATTGGTGGGCTGTGCCACTGGTCCTCAATCTTTATATAATTGGGGAAGTTATCCGCATCAAACTTATTTGATGTATACCGCACCTGAAAAAGCGACACCAAGTGCACAAATCACGACATTAGAAGCTGAGATTCAAAAAACTAAAGGTAAGGGCCTAGCTGTTCCGCCAGGGTTATATGCGCATTTAGGGTTATTGTATTTACAAGAAAATAATTCTCAAAAAGCAACCGAGTATTTCCAGCTTGAACGTCAAGTCTATCCAGAGTCTACAGTTTTAATGGATCGCTTATTGCAAAAAATGAATGCGAATGGTGGGAATACAAAATCATGATTAAGAAGTTTCTAATTGCTGGTTTGGTTATTTCTAGCATTACGTTTACTGGTTGTGCAGTTACTCCGGCACCAAATAAAGACATAACCGCTTATAAAGCACACATGCCAAAGTCAATTTTGGTATTGCCACCAGTCAATGATTCACCGGATGTAAAAGCGACTTACAGTTATTGGCCAACCGTAATAGCGCCTGTAGCAGAAGCTGGCTATTATGTTTTTCCCATCTCTGTTGTAGACAACATGTTTAAAGAGAATGGTGTCACCAATGGCAGTGATGCGCAGTCTATTGCTCCTCAAAAATTACAAGAGATTTTTGGTGCAGATGCTGCTTTATACATTCGAATTAAAGAATATGGCTCTAAATATCAAGTGATCCAAAGTGTTGCCACAGTTAGTGCAGATGCAAAACTTGTTGATTTAAAAACAGGTGATGTGATTTGGACAGGTGAGAAAAAGTTATCCCAATCAAGTAGTGATGGTAACTCTGGTTTACTTGGTGCTGTAGTCGGTGCTTTGGTTGAACAGATTTCTAGCAACTTTAATGATCGTGCTTATCCAATAGCAAGTATGGTAAATGCTCAACTGTTTACTCCGACTCCTTATAGTCCGGGTACAGGTTTGTTATATGGCCCACGCTCACCTCAGTATCAACAAGATGGAATTACGAAGTAAATTAAAATCTAAATTTGGGTTTTAATTTATTATATAAGTTGCTTCATATCTTTATGATTTGAGGAACTTTATAAAGATTGAGTTTAAGCAGGAGAGTCAGTTGAAAATTGATTTTACCTGCTTAATTCAATTGAAAATTAGATTATTTCTTTACTTTAAAACGGTATTTACATTTTAGGCAGCGGTAGTCTTGAAAGATATTCTTATCGATCATTACGCCTGCTTTTTTACCAAAAATATTGCCAACTACACCGCCAGTAATACCTGCACTGATTGCACCGACAAAAGTTCCTACAGTACCGCCAACAATTACACCTAATGGTCCAGCAACTGTACCAATCGCTGCCCCTATAGAAGCACCTGTTGCAGCACCGCCTACGGTACCCGCTGTTGTTCCCGCAGCTGTTAGTAAAACACCGCCAGTGGTTTTAAGTAATTTATCATGATCACGTGTTTCAATTTCTGTAGAACCACACTTTGGGCATTGCAGCGTTTTTTCCATAAAATTTTTCCTGTCTTTCATCATTAAGCGACGCAGTGAATGGAGCAGAATCAGTAAAGTGGGTAAAGAACACGACTTATGGCGAAGCGTCTTTTTCCTGATTGGTGATCGCAACGATATACCTGGTCAGCCACGATTTTAGCTGAACATTGGCACAAATATTTATAGATCATGTAAACACTTGTACTTTAATAATCATCTCTTAAAAATGTCTTAAGCACCATTTTTAAATGGATCAGGTGTGCCTAAAAGTGACTAAGTGATGGGTGATTGATCAGAAACAAGATAAATATTTGGCTTGATTAGATTTCCACTAAGAGCAAGCTTGTTTATACGTTCCTAAAACAAGAAAGGCTTATTCAAATAGAATAAGCCTTTTAGCATGTTCAAAGTGATTTATCTAACCTTAAAACTTTATATAAACCAAGCATTAAAGTAATCCAGATTGGAATCAAAATTACCGATTCTTTAAAGCCTTGAGTCCACATAATGTATAAAATCATGCCGATAAAAACGAGCACGACATAGTTACTTAAAGGTGAAAATAGAGCAGGGAATTTGGCAACTTTGCCTTCAAGTTTCATAGCTTTTTTAAACTTTAAGTGGGTAAAGCTAATAATCGCCCAGTTTAAAACTAAAGCTGCAACAGCCATGTACATAAGATGGCTTAAAGCTTCTTCTGGTACAAAATAATTAAGTAAAACACACCCAAAAATCAGTATAGAAGAGAAGATAACAGCGGCTGTTGGTACGCCTTGTTTACTTACTTGTCCAAAGACTTTAGGGGCATTGCCTTGTACTGCTAGTCCGTACAACATACGGCTGTTGGCAAACATGCCGCTGTTATAAACTGACAGTGCAGCAGTCAAAATAATAAAGTTCAGTAAATGTGCTGCCCAGCCAATGCCAAGCTGACTAAAAATCATGACAAATGGGCTTTTATCTAAACCACCAAGGTCCAGTTGGTTCCAAGGAATAAGCGACATAATAATCGCGAGTGAAGCCACGTAAAAAATCAAGATTCGAAAAATAACTTGGTTAATGGCTTGTGGAATACTTTTCTCAGGATTTTCTGCTTCAGCAGCGGTCATTCCAATCAGTTCAATACCGCCAAACGCAAACATTAAAAAGGCGAGCATATAGAATAAACCCGAAAAGCCATGTGGGAAAAATCCGCCATGCTGCCATAGGTTTGAAAAGCTCGCTATAGAGTCGTTGCCTGCCGTCAGCAATAAATATAAGCCAAACACAATCATTGAAATGACTGCGGTAACTTTAATAATAGCTAACCAAAATTCAGATTCGCCATAAAATTTAACATTGCCTAAGTTCAAGCATGTGACCAGTACAAAGAAAAATAAAACTGAAACCCACGCAGGTATATGAGGCCACCAATAATGCACATATTTGGCTACGGCGGTAAGCTCAGTCATAGCCACTAAAATGTACACTACCCAATAATTCCAGCCCGATAAAAACCCGGGAAACCTTCCCCAATACTTTTGTGCAAAGTAGCTAAAAGAGCCAACCACGGGTTCTTCGACGATCATTTCACCCATTTGGCGCATAATTAAAAATGCAACCAAACCGACAATGGCATAACCTAAAATGATTGAAGGACCAGCAGATTGAATGACTTGTGCAGAGCCTAAAAATAGTCCTGTGCCCACAGCACCACCCATAGCGATTAACTGGATGTGACGATTTTTAAGTCCACGTTTTAATTGGGAAGTTGAGTTACTCAAAATACTATGCGCTGTCTGAAAAAGCCGACGCTATTGTAATGGATTGGTTAGGGATAACCTAGTTTGAAAAGAATTTTACTCAGTTAAATAAAAAGGATCCGTACAAAGCTATACGAATCCTTTTTAGAAAATGATGTTTTTATAAATTAGAAAGACACCATTTTGCCCGGGTTAATCATTGCTCCGATGCCATACATACTTTTAGCGAGTGGAATAACGACAGGGGCAAGGGTACGGCCAAAAATAATATTTTGATGGTCAATTTTAGATAACATTTCAAAATCATTAGATTGCCCAACAAAGTCATTTGCAATGGCTTTACCAATGCGTACTGTCTGTGCCACGCCGTGACCGCTCCATCCGTGAACTGCATAAATCGGGAACTTGTTACCAAACTTACGACTGTCGACTGCACCATTTACAGTTAAATCAGTGGTTCCACTCCAGACGAAATCCATCTCTAGATTTTTAATTTGCGGGAACACGGTATGAATTCGATGCTCTAAATAGTTTAAAGTTTTCTCTGGCCCCCAGCATGTGCCAGTACCTTGGCCCCCAAATAATAAGCGGTTGTTAAACACAGGGCGGTAGTAATCAATCTGGAACTGAGTGTCATAAACTGGATGTCCAAATGGCAGAAGCTCTTTGGTATCCAGTTCTAATGGAGCAGTGGTCGCGACATAGGTATAAAACGGAATAGTGGTATTGTTTTGTTCAGATAAAAGTTTAAATGAAGCATGGTGTACCGCTAAAACCACAGACTTTTTAGCTTTTACGACAGCATTTGCTGTTTGAACATAAATACCATCTGCTTTTTCTACTATTGAAATAACTTCTGTTTGTTCATAAACAGTACCGCCGTTTTGGCAAAAACCATAAATTAAGCCGCGATTTAAAGCCAAGGGATGGATCTGTCCGCCTAACTCATCAATTAAACCGCCTGTATAGTAGTCAGATTTAATATAGTCCATGAGTTCGTGCTTACCTACAATACGGGTATGGTCTTCGCCTAAATATTTTCGTGCATCAGCACCTTGTGTTAAGCCGACCAAATGTCCTTCATGAACGGCGGCAGTAATATGGCCATGTTTTCGGTCAAAGTTGAGTTGGTATTTTTCTGAGATGTCATCAATGAGTTGCATGGCCTCCGTAGAGGTAAAATGCCATAGTTTTTTTGCATCTTCATAGCTTAAGCGATCGGCCATTTCTTGAGCTTCCCAGCGTGCTAAACCAGGAGTAAGTTGTCCACCATTTCGACCAGAAGCTGCACTACCAATACGGTTTTTTTCTAATAAAACGGTATCTACGCCTTGTTCAGCTAAGTGTAGGGCAGTCGATGAACCTAATAAACCACCACCAATAACCACGACATCACATTCAATGTCGGCATTTAAACTATCAAAGGTATGCCAATCAGACAGTGAGCTTTCATAGTAGTTGGCTGGGTTATCTACCGAAGTGCCATTAACCTTGGTTGAGTCAAATTTCGCGTGTTTTGGATTTAACCAACTCCACTCTTTGCCCACTTGTAGAGATTTACTTGGTTTATATTCCACATCTTTTAAAAGCTGGGGTTTAGAAATAATTTTCATAGAGAAGTTCCTTAAAAAATTAATAAGCATTAGTAATGGCAATGCTTTGTTTTTTAATCGTTTTATAAATGAATAGAAGAATGCCTAAAGATAGCCAGAAGCATCCAAAAATCAGTGAAGATGAGTCAAGATTGAGCCATAAGCAAATAATGCTAATGACCGATAGAAGCGGTAAAAATAGGTTTAGAAATTTATTTTTAAAACCTAAGCGCTGTTTATCTTTAATATAAAATTTCATAAAAACTGAGAAGTTGACGGCCGTAAAAGCAACGAGCGCACCAAAACTGATCAGGCTTACGACTTGAGCTAAATCTAAAAAAATAGCTGACATTGAAATAAGCCCGACAAATAAAACCGAGAAAAATGGCGTACCTAAAGAGCTATGGATAGTCCCAAAATACTTTTTAGGGAAAATATTGTCGGTGCCCATTATATACAGTAAACGCGAAGCACTGGCATGCGAGGCAAGACCAGAGGCGACTGTGTTCATAATTTGGCCGCATAAAAATATCGACTGAAACAACGCGCCGCCTACATAAAGCACAATTTCAGGAAGTGCTTCTGAAGGGTGGTGAAAACGAACATTGTTTGGAAAATAAAGCTGAATAAACCAAGCAGCTGTGAAGAAAATAAGCCCGCCAGTAAGTGTTGTTAACATGACTGCTCGAGGAATATTTTTAGTGGGTTGTTTGGTTTCATTTGAAAGAGTAGTGACTGCATCAAAACCTAAAAATGAAAAACATAAAACCGAAGCGCCAGCAACGAGCGGTAATAGCGATTGTTCGCCATGCCATAGCGGAGCCAAGGTCAGCACGTGTTCATAACCTTGAGTTGAGCCAATACCACGAACCACTAAGTATACAAAAATGACCATGAGGATAATCGGAGCAAACACAAACACGAGA
Source organism: Acinetobacter sp. GG2 (assembly GCF_000292385.1). Classification (NCBI taxonomy): domain Bacteria; kingdom Pseudomonadati; phylum Pseudomonadota; class Gammaproteobacteria; order Moraxellales; family Moraxellaceae; genus Acinetobacter; species Acinetobacter sp. GG2. Next base: position 107,224 of record NZ_ALOW01000036.1, on the reverse strand, counting down.
CTTAAGTTGGCAAGTAACCGAATACGGAAACAGTTGACTAAAGTCACAAGGCCCGCCGATACCAATACCCAAAACCAATAAGGCATACTCGGAATGAGTGCGGTGAGATAAATTGCAGCCAGTAACACATTAATAAGGGGTAATAACAGATAGTCGAGTAGAGAACACCAGCCAACGAAAAATCCACTTTTAGGCCCTAAACTTTCAGCAGTATAACTATAGGCCGAACCTGATCTTTCAGAATTTTTACTAAACCTCGCATAGCTCCAAGCGGTGAGCAGCATCGCGCCTAAAGCAAGTAAATATGCGAGAGGAACATGACCATTGGTAATTCCGGAAACAATACCGAAAGTATCAAAAACCGTCATGGGGGTCATATAGGCAATACCAATAATCGTGACTTGCCATAGTGATAGTTTTTTTAAGGAAGACGCTTTATTTTCCATGTCTTTTCAACCTCAAATTTCGTTATTTTGCTTTTCATCCAGAAAGGCGATGCTATTTTTAGGCCAAAACTTCCCCTAGACTTGAATAAACAAGTCTGATTGAAGAAAGTTTGAACAGTAGCTAGAGGCTTAAAGTGCTATTTCACCTTGGTGGCACACTAAAGTTAGAATAAAGAGCTATTATTCTTTTCTTTTTTAGATCACAACTAACTGGAAAGACTGACACGGTCGCGAGAAAAACTGTTGAGCAGTCTTTTCTTTAAATAATGTTCCAGTTCGGATGCTAATGTCGTTTGAAGTAATGACCCGAGATGAATCATTCATAATTACTGCTTTTTGTTTGATATTTTTGAGTTTTGGCATAAGTAGTTTTTCAAGGGCCGAAACTAAAATATCGGTCGCAATTACACCGATAAATTCATCACGAATCATGACAGGGTGGGCAATGGTGATGGTGTAGGCGCCGTTACAAATATAATCAACGTAAGGGCCATGTATGCACGGGCTTTTATCTTGAGCAGGTTTGTGGAACCATTCAAAAGAGCGGAAATCTAAAAAGCGCTGCGCATTTTGGTAGTTTTCAAGTTTCGCTTGTTGTAACTGGTCTTCTTTTTTATACCACCATTCGAGTGTCCAGTAGTCTTGTTCGTCTTGCGTTGCTGGACTATAACTTGCAAAACCAGTTCCTTGACTATAATGGCTCTGATTTAGCGCATTTTTAATTTCCTTCTGCAAAGCAGAGCGTTCTGAAGTTGAAAGCTTAATATCAGCATTTTTTTCAGATGCATGCTTTGACAGAATTTTGCTTGCTTTAGCCGCCAGTGTTTCCGTAATCGTTGTTGTTTCCTCAACAACACTTTTTAATAAATTTTGAAGCTCTTCTATATCTAAATCTAAGTGCTGGGTCATTCCGATAACTCCTAAAATTCCATATTCCTATCTTGATTATTGATAAGCCATCTCATTTATTATTTTTATTCACTCGATAACTTATACCGAAGCATTTGGTCAGTGAGCATTGAAACTATTTTTCTTGCTTGAATCACAGCTTCATTTTCATTGTTTTCAACAAAAGATGACAAGAGGTGGTGATATTGCTTTACAACTTCACGGTGAAAATCATCATCTCGATAAAGTACAGCTATCAGTGGAGCCCATTCAGCCTGAATAGTGAGTTCCTGATTTGCCAGTCTTGCAGATTGGGCAAATGAGGTGAGTGTCAGCAAACAACGTAAATCAAGCTGTGCGCGTGTGTCTGCTTCAAGGGCTTTCTCAAATTGTTCAATCAACTCTTTTATTTTGCCTAGTTCATATTCTGTGGTTCTTTGAGCGGCTAAATATGCACTATGACTTAAAATTGCACTGTGAAACTCGCCTAAATCGGCAAGATACTCATTTGAAGCTTGGCGCAATGGATGTTGGTTTAACAGTAAATCTGAAGGTAGCTCACAAACAAAACTTCCACCATTTCTGCCGCGACGTGTATCAATTAAACCTTTTACACGTAAAGTATTTAAAGCTTCGCGTACAGTAATGGGTGAAACGCCCATTAAGCGTGCTAAATCTGCCTCATTAGGAAGTTGTTCATTGCTTTTGAGCAAACCAGAGATAATTGCATTTTCCAAGCGTTCTACAACTTGTTCAGAACGAGTTGCTTGAGCAATAGGTGCAAAAATTATCGTATATGCTGACATGGCGAATTCTCTAAAAGCTAAGTCAAAAGACTTAGCTTAATGAAGCGGATAAATAGTTATTAAAACACGCCATAACCATGGACAGCCTGTTCATCTTCAGGCACGGCTGGTATTGCATCCCAAAGTTCAACAATTTTGCCATTATCTACACGCCACAGTTCAAAATAGGCATGTCGATTTCCGGCAATAGTACCTTCGGAATGAGTCAATACAAATTGACCATCAGCAATGGAGCGATGCGTTTTTGAGTATACCAAACCTTGTCCTTCATTACGGATATTGTTCAAAAAATCAATGACGGCTTTAACGCCATCTCCAATATCTGGACTATGTTGAATGAACTGATCGCCGTGAGTGTATTCTTTGAAGGCATCGTAATTTCCATCAATTAATGACTCCTTAAAGAAAGATGTCACAATCTCACGGTTTTTCTCTGGGTCATGGTGAGTTACGATTTCGGTTGGACCATCTAATTGCGTTCTACCGCTTACATTCGGCGCTGCTTCTGCTACAAGACCATCCCAATGCTCTACAATTTTGCCGTCTTTTACTCGGTAAATATCAAAGCCAACCAAAGGGTTTTCATCTAAGCCTTGAAAGCGGCCATGAATTGCAACCAAGTCACCATCTGCGAGCACGCGTACAGCTTCGTGTTGCATGTCTGGGCAGTCTTCTACCAATTGGCGAAGACCCGAAATACCATTTGCAACGAGTGGTGAGTGCTCTATAAAGTCTTCAGAAAAATAACGGTCTAGAGCAGTGGTGTCATGCAAATTAAATAGCTCGTGATGGGCTTTGCTCACCAAGTCTTTCATTTCTTGCTTATTCATTTTGATCTCCTTTCAAAACGCATTGTTATTATTCGTTTGAACTCATCACATGTTTAACACGGGTATACTCTTCAAAACCGTAACCAGATAAATCTTTACCGTATCCTGATTTTTTGAAGCCGCCGTGTGGCATTTCTGCAGTTAAAGGAATATGGGTATTAATCCAAACTGTACCGAAATCGAGTTCACGTGACAGACGTGTTGCGCGAGCATGATCTTTGGTCCAAACACTTGAAGCTAAGCCATATTCAACATCGTTGGCTTTTTCAATGGCATCATTTTCATCGGTAAATTTTTGAACGGTAATGACTGGTCCAAAAATTTCTTTTTGAATAGCTTCATCATGTTGTTTTAGGCCACTAATAACAGTCGGTTCAAAATAGAAGCCCGGGCGGTCTGCTTGTTTACCACCTGTTTCAACTTTGGCGTGAGCAGGTAAGTTGTCAATAAAGGCTTTAACATTTTTCAATTGGTTGGCATTGTTAAGTGGACCATAAAGCGCATCTTGATCATCGGGATCACCAAAACGAGTATTTTTGGCTGCTTCAACGAGTTTAGCTAAAAACTCATCGTGAACAGATTCAGCCACAATGACACGTGTTGCAGCAGTACAGTCTTGGCCTGCGTTGAAATAGCCCGTTAAAGCAATCATTTCAACGGCTTTATCAATGTCGGCATCTTCAAAAACCAGTACCGGTGCTTTACCGCCAAGTTCAAGGTGAGCTTTCGCTAAATTTGCTGCGGCAGAAGCGGCAACTTGTAAACCTGCACGAACCGAACCTGTAATCGAAACGAGTGCAGGGGTTTTGTGTGATACCACTTTTGAGCCTACCTGTGCTTGGCCTAACACCACGTTAAATGCACCTTTAGGGAAGAATGGTGCAGCAATTTCTGCCAATAAAAGTGTACTTTCAGGAGTGGTATCACTTGGTTTAAGCACTACAGTGTTACCCGCTGCCAACGCTGGAGCAATTTTCCAAATTGCCATCATAAGTGGATAGTTCCAAGGAGTGACTTGCCCAACTACACCGATGGGTTCACGGCGAATAGAAGAGGTTAAACCTTCTAAATATTCACCAGTTGCTGAGCCATCGAGTAAACGGGCAGCACCTGCAAAAAAACGAACTTGATCTGCCGATACACCGACTTCTTCAGATGCAATTAAGTGTTTTAACTGCCCCGTATTTCTGCTTTGCGCTTCAATTAAACGGTCAGCATTTGCTTCGATAGCATCTGCCAGCTTCAGTAATGCTTTTTGACGCATTGATGGTGTACTGCGTCCCCAAATTTTAAATGCTTCTTTGGCAGCGGCATACGCTGCATCAACTTCTGCATCGGTTGCATTGGGTGACTGTGCATAAACTTCACCAGTCACTGGGCTGACCAAGTCGAAGTAATCATTTGCTTTGCTAGCAACATATTCGCCGTTAATAAAGTGTTTTAGTTGAGTTTTAGCCATTTTATTATACCTTGTCCTTAGGTTTTAACATATAACATATAATACTATATGTATTATGTTTTAATTTTTCTGTCAAATGCCTTGATGAGAGGAGTGAGTGAAAAAAGTGAAAATTTAAATCAAATTAGATTTTAAGTTTTTGATTTGATTATTTAAAAAAAATTAAAAATTTATTGAGGCTTTTTAGAATGGACTATGGTTTTGATGGTTTTTAATTTTAATAGTGGGTACTTAAGGAAATTTCTTTGTAGGAATGGGGGGATGAGCCAAACTTTATGCTTAGCCCATCAATTCTTATTCTTTGAAATTAAAGTGAATGATCAGGTCTTATGACTTGCAAGCAGAATGCTAGTTTCACTGTTATAAATACCTGAAATATTTCTGATTCTTTCTAAAACTTTGTCAAAGTTTTCTAAAGTGTCAGAGCGTAGCTCGACCAAAATATCCCATTTACCATTGGTTTTATGCAAGCATTCCACCGCACTTTCTAGGCGTAGTTCTTTAATCACAGACTGTGCTTTAGTACCTTCGACCATAATGCTCATCCATGCACGGATGACATTGCGTTCAGCATTTGGTTTAAAACGAACTGTATAGCCAGTAATGATGCCCGAAGACTCAAGATATTCCATTCTCTTTTTAATGGTTGCTCTTGAAACATGAACTTTTTCGGCTAACTCAGTTACAGACATCCGTGCATTGTCTTTGAGTAAACCTAAAATAATTTGATCAATATTGTCCATAATGTCATTGTCAATTATCAAATTGGTAAAAAATAATTCATTTTTTGCTGAATTACAAATTTTGTGAATCAATTTGATTTTGAATAATAGGGTCATCAGTTAAGCCTAATAATTCAATTTAATGGACTAGATAAGATGAATAATTTTGCAGTTTCTCGTACTGACTTTAACGAGTGGATGGTTCCAGTTTTTGCACCGGCAAATTTCATTCCGGTACGTGGTGAAGGTTCACGTATTTGGGATCAAGAAAATAAAGAATATATCGATTTTGCAGGTGGGATTGCAGTAAACGCATTAGGTCATGCGCATCCAGTGGCGGTAAATGCATTAACAGAACAAGCAACAAAACTTTGGCATGTCGGCAATGGTTATACCAATGAACCAGTTCTACGCCTTGCTAAACAACTCACCGAAAATACATTTGCAGACAAAGTATTTTTCTGTAACTCGGGTGCAGAAGCAAATGAAGCAGCATTAAAGCTTGCTCGTAAAGTTGGGCTCGATAGTGGCGTTGCGGGTAAAAGCGGCATCGTGGCATTTAACAATGCTTTCCACGGCCGTACCTTATTTACCGTTTCAGCAGGTGGTCAACCAAAATATTCACAAGATTTCGCACCACTTCCAAATGGTATCAACCATGTTGCCTTTAATGATTTAGAAGCTGCAAAAGCAGCCATTAACGAACAAACATGTGCCGTGATTGTTGAACCGATCCAAGGCGAAGGCGGCGTTATTCCTGCTGACATCGAATTTTTAAAAGGTTTACGTTCACTGTGTGATGAGTTTGGTGCCTTACTTATTTTTGATGAAGTACAAACTGGTGTAGGCCGTACAGGTTCACTTTATGCTTACATGAACTCAGGTGTTACACCAGATGTGCTTACTACTGCAAAAGCATTAGGCGGTGGTTTCCCAGTCGGTGCAATGTTAACGACTGATAAATTTGCGACGCATTTTTCAGTGGGTACGCACGGTACGACTTATGGTGGTAACCCGTTGGCAAGTGCTGTTGCTGGCGCAGTATTTGAATTTATTAATACACCAGAAGTGCTTGAAGGCGTAAAAGAGCGTCATGATTACTATAAAAACGCTTTAAATAAATTAAATGAAAAATATGAAGTCTTTAAAACGATTCGTGGAGAAGGTTTGCTAATAGGTTGTGCCTTAAAAGACAAGTTCGCTGGTAAAGCAAAAGATATTAATAACCTTGCGGGTGAGGAAGGTTTACTGAGTCTGATTGCTGGTCCAAACGTTGTACGTTTTACGCCGTCTTTAATTATTCCATTTGCTGATATTGATGAGGGTCTAAAACGCTTCGAACGTGCACTTGCTCGCTTTGTAGAAATTCAAAAGGATGAACAAGCCGCATGATGATTATTCGCTACATTGAACCTAAGGATGTTAATGATCTTTACCTTTTGGCTCAAAAAGCGGGTTTTGGTTTGACATCTTTGCAGCCAAATATGGAAAAGTTGGCTGCACGTATTGAACGAGCATGTAAAACGGTAGCAGGTGAATTACCAAAAGCAGATCAGGTTTACTTATTTGTTTTAGAAGATACCGAACTCAACAAAGTTGTCGGTGTTTGTGGTATTGAGGTCGCGCTCGGGTTAAAAGAGCCGTGGTATAACTTCCATGTGGGTACTCAAGTTCACGCTTCGGAACCTTTAAGTGTTTATAACGCTTTACCGACTTTGTACTTGAGTAATGACCATACCAACTGTAGTGAGCTTTGTACGTTATTTTTAGACCCAGACTATCGTTTAAATAAAAATGGCAAGTTTTTATCTAAAGTACGCTTCTTGTTTTTGTCCGCATTTCGCCAATACTTTGAAGAAACGATTGTGGCTGAAATGCGTGGCTATTCAGATGCAACTGGGCAGTCTCCATTTTGGAATGCGGTAGGTCATAAATTTTTTAATATTGAATTTACCAAAGCGGACTATTTAAGTGGAATAGGGCAAAAGGCCTTTATTGCCGAGCTGATGCCGAGACATCCGCTCTATGTCGATATGTTGCCAGACGATGCTAAAGCCGCAATTGGTATGGTTCATCCAAATACGCGACCTGCTTATAATCTTTTGCTAGAAGAAGGGCTTCGCTACAAAGGCTATGTCGATATTTTTGATGGCGGAGCAACACTACAGGCCGATATTGAAAATTTACGTGCCATTAAAGAAAGTCAGATTTTAACTGTACAAGTTGTAGAGTCTACTGATTTAAGTCTAGGTGATGAACCTTGTATTGTTGCCAATGATGATTATGAAAATTATCGGGCAATTGTAGTGTATAGCGCACCTTATCAAGATCAAATACAGCTCAGTTTAGAGCAGGCTAAACACTTGAATGTTCAAAATGGGGCAGAAGTTCGAATATTGAGTATTAATGTTCCACATGCTTCAAAATCAAAAGCTATAAATAGATTGGAAAATAATCAACATTTGCAAATGGCGGTTAATTAGGCAGTGAGTTTTTATAACTCACCACATTTTATGAGGAATATTATATTATCCCTGAGTCAAAAAATTGATATGGATATACATCATCTTAATTGAATGAATGGAAGTTATTATTTCATTTTAGATATTCAGATGATGAGGTATAACGGGATAATTCTATGGTTTATATTTTATTGTTTTAAATAACTATTTTAAGATTTAAAAATGGAATTTACTAAATTATAAGTGGTTTTAATAATATTGGTAAGATGATTTATTCGGCTTAATCGAAGCTCATATCACTCATATTATTAAAACCTTTATAACGGTTGCTATAAATTGGAGCTAATATTACATGAGTAATAATAAAGGAAAGCAGTTCCTGGAAGGAGACCTCCTAGGCAGTCAGCATATGACTGAGCAAGAGGAGGAAAAGTTGCAACGCTCATTGACCAATCGTCATATTCAAATGATTGCGATTGGCGGTGCAATTGGTACCGGATTATTTATGGGTTCTGGAAAAACATTAAGTGTTTCCGGGACTTCAATTATTTTAACCTATTTAATTATTGGCTTTTTCTTTTTCTTCGTGATGAGAGCAATGGGTGAGTTATTGCTTGCCAACACGAACTTTAAAACATTTGCCGATTTCGCAACCGCTTATTTAGGTCCATGGGCAGGTTTTTTTCTGGGTTGGTCGTATTGGTGTAACTGGATTATTACAGCGATTGCCGATGTGATTGTGATTGGAGGGTACATGCAGTTTTGGTATCCAGATTTACCTGTTTGGATTCCGGCATTTACTTCATTGGCAGTCTTAACCATACTCAATTTTGTGGCAGTTCGGCTGTTTGGCGAGCTTGAGTTTTGGTTCTCACTCATCAAAATTACTGCAATTATCCTGTTTATTCTGGCTGGTATTTATTTAATTAGTACGGGCTTTACTTCTCCAAATGGCGTCAAAGCTTCGATGAGCCATTTGTTTGAAACACAATCTATGTTTCCTTATGGTGTAACAGGTTTCTTAGCGGGCTTCCAAATTGCCATATTTGCATTTGTGGGTATCGAACTGGTGGGTACAACTGCTGCTGAAACCAAAGACCCGCATACCTCACTTCCTAAAGCCATTAATTCTATTCCTTTACGTATTTTATTGTTCTACGTAGGCGCATTGGTTTGTATTATTGCAGTTACCTCTTGGGCAAAAATTTCACCAGAAAAAAGCCCATTTGTGGAAATGTTTACGTTAGTTGGCTTACCAATTGCGGCAGGTTTAATTAACTTCGTTGTGGCAACCTCAGCTCTTTCTTCGGCAAATAGTGGAATTTTTGCAACCAGCCGTATGCTATATGGTTTAGCGTTAGACAACGATGCGCCTAAAAGCTTTAGTAAGCTGTCTAAAAGAAAAGTTCCAATTCGAGGACTCGTCTTTTCAATGGCTTGCGTAACGCTTGGAACTTCTATTTTATTTATTGTTCCAAATGTTATGACTGCCTTTACGATTATTTCAGCACTCACTTCAATTTTATGTATTTTTACATTTATGCTGATTGTGATGTCATATATTTATTATCGTAAGAAAAGTCCTGAATTACATATTCAATCAAAATATAAAATGCCGGGTGGTTTATTTATGGCATGGCTGACGATGCTATTTTTAGTTTTTACGATCGTCATTTTAGCTTTAGATCATGACACACTGATTGCTTTAGAGTTTTCACCAGTATGGTTTGTTGGCTTATTTATTGCCTATAAATATAAAAAGAAAAAGATGTTGCAGCTTGATATCTTAAAAGCTCAAAAAGTTGATTATATTTAAGCTAGAAGATGAAAAATTTTTAAAGCTAGGCGTGAGTCTAGCTTTTTGTTTTTAAAATTAGAAAATGACTGAAATATAAAACTTAATGAGATAGGTGATATCCAAATGAAATTCGAGAAGAGATATGATAAAAATTATAAATATGGTTATATATAGGCCACTTGTAGAATTACTGATCACTTAAAAAATAGTTGAGAAAGAATAATGTTTGAGATAACTCCACACATTGGAGCTGGTTTAATTAAGTTTGGTATGAAAAGAGAAGAAATAAGAAAGATTTTTTCTGAGTATGAACCTAGAGTGTTTGGGGAAAATTCGTCTACTGATGGTTATGATGAACTTGGGATTAGTTTAGATTATGATAGTAAGGATGAAGTTATAGCATTAGTCTTTTATGAACCTGCACAAGTTGTTTTTAAAGAAATAGACCTATTTAAGCTTTCTGCATCAGAAGCTTATAAACTAATGGCTTCATTAGATAAAGATATTGCTATTGATGGGGATGGTCTAACTTCCTTTAAATTTGGGATAGGCTTTTATGAGCCGAATTATGAAGAAGAACCATTTTTACCAGTTGAAGCAATTATAATATTCATAGAGGGATATTATGATTAAATCTATAAGGAAGAAATAGTATTTAAAATATATATCATTTAGAAAACAAAAATCTAAATAAAAGGTTATATCGTGAATAATCAAAAAATTGTAATAGACTACTTAGATAAAAATAATGAACTATCAAAAGAGTTAATATGGGTGGTGTACAAGACTGATCAGTACTTTGTTAGAAGTATTCCTTTCTTTGCACCTAATCTTGCATTTGATGATCTTATTCAGGTTGAAATAGAAAATGAAAAGCTCTATTTTGATGATTTAATAAAACCATCTAATAATTCAACATTAAGAATTGTATTTTTTAATAATGATATTAAATGTATTGAAAAAATATTAACTACTTTAGAATCTTATTTGTGTGGTTGGGAAGGCTTTGAAAGTAGACACTATTATGCAATTAATATACCTAAAAAGGTTGATTATGCTCTAATTAAAAAATATTTAGATGATAGGAAGGGTTTTCTTGATTATGAGGAATCATGCTTGTCGGATAAGCATTTGGGAGATTTATTTTAGTTTTTATATCTATTTTAAAAAAATAGTAAATTAAAGGAAGGGGGAAATAATCATAGAAAATATTAATAAGTTAAATAAATAATTTTTATTTAATCTTGAGTGTAGTAATTTTTGGTTGAATATTTTGAAAAAATATAGTGATAATGAAGAGTTTTGGAATATCATTTGTGAGAGTTGGCTTTTTAATTTTTATGGTGCGCAATAATGAAATTTAATATGAAAAAAACACTGATAATTATAGCTTTATTAGCACCACTTATGTTGATAACAAACTATATAGCAAATAGGCTTTCTAAAAATAATGAAATCTATATTGATCAAGTTTTTAAGCAAGATGTGGAACTACATAATAAATATGGTGATATAATAGAATATAATTTACGTAATGCTGGGAAATCTTTTTCAGGCGTTGGTGATGAGCAAAGCTACTATTACTATACGTATTCTGTTAAAGGAAATATTACTAGTGGATTGATTAAATTGAAACTATTTGAAAATGACCAAAAAAAGATTGATGCGTATACAATAGAATTTATTAAATAAATTTTAAATTTGTTACTCTTAGTACTATTTAATATGTATTTAAATAATTAATTTCTTGAGAAGAAAATGATCGATTTTGTTAAAGAATTATCTGCCTGCCGTGTTGAGGGAACACAACTTCCTTTTTATCTTGAAAAAGTACAAGGTTATACAGAGCAAGAAGTAGAACTAATTGCTAAAAATCTTAATCTTGATATACATGGGCAATTCAGAGAATTTTTATTTCAAATGGGGAGATGTTCAGGAGGGTTGTTGTGGGGTGATGAATTTAAAATGTACAATAGTCAATGGAACTTAGATGATTTTCAAGATTATCAAAAATGTATGAAAGAAGATGACGAAATGTGTGATAGTGAGGGAAAAATAGACCCTTTTGAGAAAAAAATATTTGGTCTAAGTAGAGAATATGAAACATATTTTTATTTTTTACTAACAGCTGAAAATGATGATTTTATATGGTCATTACATGATACTGACTACTGTGTATTAGAAAAAACAAATATAACTTTACTAGAGTATTTAAAAGATTATGTTTTTCAAAAAACCAAAGATACAAGATTTATTGATTTTGATTTAACAGAAGAACATATTGATAGATCTATTACAGGTCGTTTACTTTAGATAGTTTTAAGTGTGAATAAAATTTAAGCAACTTTAATTATGTCCCATTTTATTGACTACTGTAATAGGAATAGTATAGCTATTACTCATACTAGGTTTTGGTTCTAAAAAATTCTGAATTGGTCTATAAGTAATTAGGTTTGTTCTCCATAACCTTAATCCATTAAAAGTAACAATGAGTGATCCTGCTGGAATGTGTAATGGATGTTTATTTAGTAGTGGAAAATATTTTACTAATGAAGTTCCTTTTATGAGGTTATCAATATTTCATGGCACTACAGGTAAAAATTAATATAGGGAGAATGTGATGATCGATTTTGTTAAAGAATTATCTGCCTGTCGTGTTGAGGGAACACAGCTTCCTTTTTATCCTGAAAAGGTACAAGGTTATACAGAACAAGAAGTAGAACTAATTGCTAAAAATCTTAATCTTGATATACATGGGCAATTTAGAGAATTTTTATTTCAAATGGGGAGATGTTCTGGGGGGTTGCTCTGGGGAAGTAATTTCCCTATGTATAGTTCATCTTGGTCTATTAAAGATTTTGAATTATTCCAAATTAATGAAAAAGCTGATGAAGATTATATGTCTTGTCCTGGGGCAAAAGATCCTATTGAAGAAAAAATATTTTATTTGCACTCTGAGAATGATTTAACTTTATTTTATTATTTATTTACTAATCAGAAAGATGATTATATTTGGGGATATTATGAGGATGAAGATAGAAAGGTTGAAAAAACAAAGAGTACTTTGTTAGATCAATTAAAATACTATGTTTCGATGACTACAGAAATTGGAAAATATATTGATTTTAATATGGATGAAAATGAAATTGAAAAATATATAATAGGGCGTTTGTTGTAAAAAAAATAGTGAATATTTTTTTTAATTATATTCAATCTTATTGATTACTTTAATAGGAACAGTATAGCTATTACTCATGCTAGGTCTTGGTTCTAAAAAATTCTGAATTGGTCTATAAGTAATTAGGTTTATTCGCCATAACCTTACTCCATTAAAAGTAACAATTAGTGAGTCTGCTGGAATGTGTAATGGGTGTTTATTTAGTAGTGGAAAATATTTTACTAATGAAGTTCCTTTTATGAGGTTATGAATATTTCATGGCACTATAGGTAAAAACTAATTTATGGAGAATATGATGATCGATTTTGTTAAAGAATTATCTGCTTGTCGTGTTGAGGGAACGCAGCTTCCTTTTTATCCTGAAAAGGTACAAGGTTATACAGAGCAAGAAGTAGAGCTAATTGCTAAAAATCTTAATCTTGATATACATGGGCAATTCAGAGAATTTTTACTTCAAATGGGGAGATGTTCAGGGGGCTTATTATTGAGTGATGAGTTCTACATGTATGATTATAGATGTGAAAAAGATTTTTTTATTAACTATCAAAAAAATATTCAAGAAGATGATTATATGTTTGATAATCAGGGTAAATTAGATCCTGTAGGAAAAAAAATATTTTTTCTATCCTGTGAATATGAAACCTATTTGTATTATTTATTTACTTCTGAGCAGGATAATTATGTATGGTTCCTTGATAGTGCTGAATCTGCAATTTGGGAAAAAACTAATATGACCTTATTAGATTATCTAAAAAATTATGTTTTTGAAAAAACTAAAAGAAATCGATTTATAGATTTTGATTTAGCAGAAGAACAAATTGATAGGTCTATTACAGGTCGTTTACTTTAGATGGTTTTAAGTATGAATAAAATTTAATGATTAGTAGCAGTCACTATTTTTAAATAGTGACTGCTACTTTAATTATGTCTCATTTTATTGATTACTGTAATAGGAAAAATATAGCTATTACTCATACTAGATTTTGGTGCTAAAAAATTCTCAATTGGTCTATAACTAATTGTATTTGTTTGCCATAACTCTACTCCATCAAAAGTGACAATGAGTGATCCTGCTGGAATGTGTAATGGATGTTTATTTAGTAGTGGAAAATATTTTACTAATGAAGTTCCTTTTATGAGGTTATCAATATTTCATGGCACTACAGGTAAAAACTAATTTATGGAGAATATGATGATCGATTTTGTTAAAGAATTATCTGCTTGCCGTGTTGAAGGAACGCAGCTTCCTTTTTATCCTGAAAAGGTACAAGGTTACACAGAGCAAGAAGTAGAACTAATTGCTAAAAATCTTAATCTTGATATACATGGACAATTTAGAAAATTTTTACTTCAAATGGGCAAATGTTCAGGTGGGTTGCTGTGGAGTGATGAGTTCTATATGTATAATTATAGAGCTAAAAATGATTTTTTTATCAACTATCAAATAAATGTTAAAAAAGATGATTATCTATTTGATAATCAGGGTAAATTAGATCCAGTTAAAATGAAAATATTCTATTTATCAAGAGAGTATGAAACATATTATAATTTTCTATTAACTGCTGAAAATGATGATTTTATATGGTCATTACATGATGCTGACGACTGTGTATTAGAAAAAACAAATATAACTTTATTAGAGTATTTAAAAGATTATGTTTTTCAAAAAACCAAAGATACAAGATTTATTGATTTTGATTTAACAGAAGAACAAATTAATAGATGTATTACAGGTCAATTACTTTAGATAGTTTTAAGTATAAATAAAATTTAACGGTTAGTAGCAGTCACTATTTTGTAATAGTGACTGCTGTTTTTAATTATGCCCCATTTTATTTACTACTGTAATAGGTACAGTATAGCTATTACTTATAGTAGATCTTAGTTCTAAAAAAATCTCAATTGGTCTATAACTAATTGGATTTGTTCGCCTAACTCTACTTCATCAAAAGTGATAATAAGTGAGTCTGCTAGAATGTGTAATGGATGTTTATTTAGCAGTGGAAAATATTTCACTAATGAAGTTCCTTTTATGAGGTTATCAATATTTCATGGCACTACAGGTAAAAACTAATGTATGGAGAATGTAGTGATCGATTTTGTTAAAGAATTAGCTGCTTGTCGTGTTGAGGGAACACAACTTCCTTTTTATCCTGAAAAGGTACAAGGTTATACAGAGCAAGAGGTTGAGTTGATTGCTGAACATTGTAACTTAAGTATTCATGGACAATTTAGAGAATTTCTTCTTCAAATGGGGAGGTACTCTGGGGGATTAATATGGAGTGATGAGTTCTATATGTATAAAAATTTATGGAACCCAAACAAGTTTAGACATGCTCAACAATCTGAAAAAGAAGATTTGGGTTACATATTAACAAGTAAAGGTAAACTAGATCCTGTTGATATGAAAATGTTTTACTTATCAAGAGAGTATGAGACATATTTTTACTATCTATTCACTGCTGAAAATGATGATTTTATTTGGTCATTACATGATGCCGATGACTGTGTATTAGAAAAAACAAATATAACTTTACTAGAGTATTTAAAAGATTATGTTTTTCAAAAAACCAAGGATACAAGATTTATTGATTTTGATTTAACAGAAGAACAAATTAATAGATGTATTACAGGTCGTTTGTTATAGAAAAAGCCTCATTACGAGGCTTTTTTTATAATCTTTATTTAATATTTGGATCGCCTTTCTTTAAGAAAAAGCGAATTGCTAACTTTTGTAGGAATGTTCCATAAGGTGGGTGGAAAAGCTGCGTCGGGAAGAACCGATGGCGAATAAATACAGTTTTTGCATGTGAAAGTTCACGGAAACCTTCTTCACCATGATATGACCCCATGCCTGAGTTGCCGATACCACCGAAAGGAGCATCATGGTTGACTACATGCCAGCCCCAGTCATTAATGGTCACGCCACCCGAATGAGTTTCACGTAAAATACGATCACGTTCTACTGAACTATGTGTAAAGAAATAAAGTGCTAAAGGTCGTTCGTCTGATTTCACATAGGTAATTGCATCATCTAAAGAATCATAAGCCACCACAGGTAAAATAGGGCCAAAGAGTTCTTCTTTCATGATGCGCATGTCTGGTGTGCAATTTAGCACAATCTGTACAGGCATTCTGCGACCTTGTTGGTCAAAGCTGTAAGTGTCGCAAGGAATAACGCGGGCACCTTTTGCTTGTGCATCGGTCAAAATATCTTGAATACGTTTTAAATGGCGGTCATTTACAATTGATGTGTAATTTTCATTATTTGTGATGTTTTGACCAAACATTTTTATAAAGCTTGATTTTGCAGCATCCACAAATTCATCAATACTTTCTTTAGGAACCAATGCATAGTCAGGTGCTACACAGATTTGACCACTATTGGTTGCTTTACCATGCGTAATACGTTTTGCAGCATCGGCAAGCGGGTAGTTGCGGCTTACAATTGCAGGTGATTTACCACCTAACTCAAGTGTCACAGGTGTTAGATTTTTAGCAGCAGCTCGCATGACGACTTTGCCAATGGCAGGAGAGCCAGTAAAGACAATATGGTTAAAAGGTAAAGAGGTAAATCTTGCTGGGTCTGTAATTTCTTCACCAAAAACTGCTACTTCATCTTCATTAAAGACTTCTGCCAGCATACGTCGAAGCATTGCGTTGGTATTGGGGGTAATTTCAGGCAGCTTAATCATGACTCGGTTGCCCGCAGCTAACGCGGCAATGAGTGGGCCAAGTGCTAAATAAACGGGGAAGTTCCAAGGAACAATGACACCCACCACACCTTTAGGTTGGTATTGCACACTTAAACGATTTGATAAAAATAAAAGCTCGGTACGGCGTTTACTTGGACGCATCCAGCGACGTAAATGATGAATCGCATGATCAGCTTCCAACACAGAGCCAAGCAAATCGAGTAATTTGGATTCATCGAGTGATCTTGAACTAAAGTCAGCATTAATCGCGGTAGCTAAAGCATCTTGATAGCGAATAATTTGTTTTTTGAGTTGATGCAGTTTTGTGCGGCGTGCTTCAAGACTTGGGTAGGGATCTGCCTCAAAATTGGCACGTTGTTTGGAAAAAATAAGTTCCATATGTTCAGTGGCAGAGCCGCTATATTCTTTTAAAGTGGAGCTTTCCATTATTGTTCCTTCCATACTTTTGCTTATCATACTTTATGCTTGAAGCGTTGTATGGTCGATGTTAAATTGAGACAACAAGAGGTAGTTTAGTGCCATTATGCACGTCACTCTAGGGATGGTGTGAATTAAATGCCTAAAAATACTTATAAAAATGCAAATAGTGTTATTGAAGGAAATTATGATAATACATCCTTAGGTGCTAATACATATTTGCTAGGTTTGACCAGTTTATTTGATGAAATGGGTTCGCAGGGCCATTCAATATTAGATGTCCTATCTGGTACAGATATTTCGCCAGAGGCTATAAGTCAGCCTTCTTTATATATTTCTCAAGTCCAAAAAATTCAGTTATTTCAAAATATTCAAAAACTATCTCATGATCCCTTAATTGGACTACGTGCAGGACAAAAGCAGCGGCTGTCAGATTTTGGGGTGTATGGTTACGCGATATATTCTTCGCGCAATTTTAGACAAGCGGTAGAGCTTGGTATTCGACACATTAAGCTTGCTGGTCCTATTTTAAAGAAATCTTTTTATATTCGAGATGACGCTGCCGTTTTTGAAGGGCAGGACATTATTGCACTGGGTAAGCTTCTGCCTTTGGTGTGCGAGTTTTGGTTTAGCTCCATGCAAACCTTAATTGAACGGGTGCTTGAAAGACCATTTCAAGCGAAGAAGCTTTTGTTACCCTATCCAGCGCCTGACTATGCAGAAGAATATGAAAAAGTTTTTCATTGTCCCGTTCAGTTTAATGCTGGGGTAATGCAATGGCACTTTGATTTAAAGTGGCTCGATGTACCTTGCCCAAATGCCAACCCGATTACTGCGGACATGTGTAAGTCGTTTTGTGAGCGAATGCTAGGCGCTGCTGAACTTGAAGAGCCTGAGTTAGTGAAAACGATCCGTTTAATATTATTGGATGGAACGGGGATTTTTCCGTCGGCTCAAGAAATGGCTGAACGGCTCCATATGTCAAAGCGTACCTTACATCGGCGCTTGGCAGGTTTTGATTTAACCTATCAAGACTTATTAGATGAAACTCGACGCCGTCTTGCGGATGAATATTTGCGAGAAACCACTTTAACCGTAGATGAAATTGCCGAGAGAATCGGCTTTTCAGATACCTCTAATTTTAGAAAAGCTTATCGTCATTGGACAGGCATTTCACCAAATGAGTATCGTGAGAAATTAGTTTTATAAATAGTGATGGGTTGAATTGTATGGATGAAAAAGATGGTGATTTAAGTTTTGAAAGTTTTAAAAATATAAATAAGCCAAACTTCTTTGGTGATACTGAATATATTTACCCAATTTTTAAAATTAAAGAACTACCCGTAGATTTACTTTTTAAGATTCTAAACTTGATTTTTCCTGATTTCCTTATAATTGAAAATCATATTTTTTTAGAGAGTGGGTTTGATCAAGACAAATTTGATAATTTGCAAAAGGTAGAAGAGACAAACAAAGCTCAGTTTTGGATGAATCTCATAGAATTGACGAGCCTACATGACGAGATGACAGCGGAGCAGGCTTTATTAATCGCGCAAAAAATCGTTGATTCTTGGAATGCAAAAATTAAATATGAGGGGTTAAATGCACATGGCAGAGTTAGAGTTTTTGAAGAAATTGAATATAGTGAGATTTTTATAACAATTGATTAGCTTTCAATTGTTATAAAAACTAATATTAGAATGAGTTATATCTGGACCTTAAATCGAGAAAGTAACTTTTTCTGCAAAAATGGATTACAGAGCAAAATCGCAAATAAAATAATAAATATGCCGATAATGCTAAACAGATCAGGTAATTCATGCCAAAAAACAAATCCCCAAATTCCTGCAAAAATAATGGCAATGTAATTCATGGGGCCAATTTGTCCTGCTGGCGCTAAGCTATAAGCATAAGACATAAATAGTTGACTAATGTTTGCTAAAAGTCCTACGGCAATCAGTAGGCTTAATTCGTGCCAAGTGAAAATACGCCAATGCCAGAACATCGGAATAGAGGAAATTAAACTACCAAAAACACAGAAATAAAAAACGATACGCTCAGGCGGCTCTGTACTGGTTAAAGCTCTTACAGTCACAAAAGCCATTGCTGATAAAAAGCATGCACCCAAACCAATAAAAGATAATGCGTTAAATAAACCTTGGTCGGGTTTAGCAACAAATAAAACCCCAACGAGGCCAATCACAGCGGCAAAAAATCATCGATTTGGTAATTTTTTCTTTTAAGAAAAGCCATGCAATCAGTGGAATAAAGATAGGAGATGAATAGCTAAAAACCATAGCATTTGAGAGTTTTAAGTTTGCAATGGCATAGAAAAAACCATACATGGCAGCAAGTCCAACTAGACTCCTCCACGTATGCATCCAGAGTTTATCGGTTTTAACGAAGTCTAAGCCTTGCTTTAAAAGCATGGGAATAAAAATAAATAAACCCACTGCATTTCTAAAAAATACGACGGTCGCATTGTCCACTGTTTCTGAAGCAAAACGAATGCACACTCCCATAATGGAAAATAATAATGCCGACATCATAAGACAAAGCAGTGCTTTTCCAAGTTGAGTCGAGGGGAGATTTGGAGCAGTCTGATTTTGCATATCGAAATGAGTTTTTGGCTTTCGGTGTTATCTTAGCAGCGATGCAGACATTGGATGAAATATCATTTGATAATGATTTAATAGTGATATTTATTAAAATAAAAAAAGAGAGCCTAGGTCAGCTCTCTTTTAATTTTAGGGTGCTATTTACAGCTAAAGTTTTCGGCTTTTTCGCTATCGCCTTGACCATTGTAACGAGCAATCAGCGGGTAAGGGCAAAGTGGGCGGGTGCGGTCAGGCGCCCAGTCTTGAGGAAGTTCAGTATTCACTTGACCACTCGGGTTACCTGCACCGCGTGCAGTTGCAATGATTTTATCAGGTGCTTGCCCATATTCCACCCAATTAACTAAAGCAGTCAATGCGTCAAATTGGTCGGTCGCAATGCCATCACGGGTATGGTTCATACCCGGAACTCTAAAGAAACGCGCAAATTCAGGCGCTGTACCTTTCGCATCATTTTTATAGTGTTGTAGCAGTTGATCGTACCAATTTTGGGTGTCATCTACAGAGAAAACGCCGTCTGCTGTGCCTTGTACCACAATCATTTTTCCACCGTGATTGCGGAGTTTATCCAGATTCAATTCATCAGGTGGCATCATGAATGACATCGAACTTTCGGTGTACACATCATTGGTTGCCGAGAGTTTTGGATAGTCGGTATCGAAGTTAAAATTAAAGGCAAATTGTCTAGAGTTTTGAGTCACGGTTGGGTCTGGTGGAACTTGAAAAAGAATGCCGACTGCAACGGGGTCACGCGCTGTTCCCACCGAAGATTCAAATTTCCAGCTTGCCCAGTTAATGCCGACTAAACCGGGGTCGAAAGGCTGGGTTGCATAGAGCGCTTGTCCAGCAGAGTTTACAGGGCCGCGGTAAATGTTGGCTAAAACATCAATTTGTTCGGTGCTTAAACAAGTACCATCTCGTGTGCTTGAGCAAACGGGTACATGCTTATGAATATCAAAAGCCGTACGGCAAGCCTCGACATCTTGCACCAAGCCATCTGCAACACCGTCTAAAGCATCGCATCGATCTAAAATTGCTTTTGCTAATACTTTGCGCTCTGAAAGGGTAAGAGCCGTACTTAGGTCATTTTCATCTGTTGCGACACGACGAAGCTGCTGTGCTGTGTAGAGTTGAGCTGCGGCCGCACGAGGTAAATGAAAGCCCGGTGTACTTGCTAAAATTCCATCATATTGGTCACCCAAACGGGTTGCGGCAATCATGGCATGACGCCCACCATTAGATGTACCCCCTGCATAGGAGCGATCTGGCAATTTACCATAGGCGGCTTTAATTAGGTTTTTTGCCATAGGCGTGAGTTTGGTAATTGCACCGTAGCCGTAGTTAATTCTGGCTTGAGGGTCTAAACCAAACATTGGATTTTGTGAAGCGTTATGTCCAGCGTCGGAGGAAATAACAGCAAAACCATCATGCAGGGCATTGGTCAGTTGGCCACCACTGCCGACCTGACCTGTTGCAGGGACTAAATTACCATCGGTTCCGCCATTACCTTGATAGAGAAAACGACCATTCCAGTCAACAGGTAAGCGCATTTCAAAACCAATTTGATAGGTTTGTCCATCGACAGGGCTTATACGTTGATCCATATAACCTTTAACCAAACAATGAGCGCCAATCGGTTTATTGGCGACAGTCAATGTGCCTGCCTCTTGAAGAGTGGAGGAGCTAATGACCGTATTGTTGTATTGAAATCCGACTAAGTCCGTACAGCTTCCTGTCATTTTTACGCCCACAGCAGGAGACAACTGTGGTGGTTTGGTTGTTGAGGAAACCGTTGTGTCATCATTATCACTTCCACAGCCTGCCAAAGCACCAAGCATGGCAAGCACTAAAGCGGAGCGGGTCAAAATTCGTTTATTGTTGGTGTAATTCATTTATTCATATCCTTATTGAATGAATGTTTGTAATTAATCTAAAACCAAAAAATTAGCTGTGCTTCGTGCGATCATTTTGTTGTTTTGCCAAGCTTCACTTTCGAGATTCAGTACAGTTTTGCCTTGTTTAATGAATCGGCATTTTGTAATGACTTCGCCTACAGCACAGGGCCTTAAAAAATCCATCGTTAAGTTAATGGTGGTAGCGGGTTTATGGTCATTGGCGAGATATGCAAAAAGTCCCATCACGTCGTCAAGCATGGCGCAGATCATGCCACCTTCAACTGTGCCGCGTGGATTGGTAAAGCTTTCTAGTGCTGTGTAGTGGATGGTGAGTTCAGTGTTTTTGTCATTCCAATGGATATTGTGTCCACCCAAATGGTGATGGATGGGCGGTAAGTGTTCTAAAGTTTTTTGATCCATAATGAAGTGTCCATCCTTTTGTAAGTGTTATAAAAATTATTATTTCACCGTGTAGGCATCATAAATAACCGCTTTGCCCAAGCGCATTGCACTACCTACTGCAACGGTCTGGTTAAGCCATGCATATTTAGGTGAGCTGGTTTCAAACTGCATGGTAATTTTGAAATAGTAATTTTTCGGGTCAACATCTTTGCCTTGGGCAAGCTGTTTTAGCGTTTCCGCTGAGCCATGTCGGTAACCTTTGGTTTGAAGATAAATAAGTGCACCGTCATCGGTTTCTAACAAGTATCGCGTATCAATAATCGCTAGTCCTTTACTGTCAACGATTTGCCAATCTGCGCCATTATTTAAAATACGGCCTTTAAGTGTTTTGCCTTCGAATGTCCCACCTGTAATAGGAATAATTCGGCGTTTACCAGCATCACTGGTTGTGCCCAACTCCCAAACAGGGGCATTTAAATCAACACTAAATTTTGCTAAAGGCTCAAGCTGAATAGGTGGAGGGCTATATTGAGTTTCAGCGTGAGTCAGGGCAATCAGACTCATTGTGCAGAGTAGCGTTACAACTTTCTTCATGATGAATTTCTCGAAATTAAAAAGAGGTTCTATATGTGACAGAACCTCTTGTTTTGAATTATTTAAATTTCCATGTGTAGTCGATGTTGATACGGGTTTCATTTACAGGTTTGATATTGGCTGTAGAGAGCATGTTATTGTCATAAATGGCATATCGTGCGCGTAACCCTAGATTTTTTAACCAGCCACTTTGAACGGTGTAGCCTAAATCGAAGTCTGTTTCTCGCTCTTTCAAATTGGTTCCACCTAAGTTAGGTGCATAAATATTGTGACCTGTGGTGTAACGGGTCATAAAACGTAAACCCGGTACATAATCTTTAAAGTCATATTCATAACGGAAACTATAGGCTTTTTCTTTTGCGTTTAAAAACTCACCCGGCCATGTATCAATAAGGAGACCAGTTTCACCTCCAGTCAAATATGGAAAAGCCGTATCGCCGTAATGTTGGAAGGTTCCAAAAATAAATTTATGGTTTTGATGTTTGAGTTCGAAATGTGCATGATAAAGGTCATTATCGACTAAGCCAGCTTTTGCTTGTCCGTCGTCTCGACTGCGATAGTAGCGTAATTGTGAACTCAGGTTGGTGGTGTCATTAATTTTGTATTGGTGTAATGCACCCACCATGGTTTGGTTATAAAGATCATCAACATCCATATAAAAAGCGGTAAGCTTGAGTGTAGGATCAAACTGATAGTTTCCACCTAAATAATAAAGGCCGCTCGTCTCAGCACTTTTGTATCGACCATTTACCCCAGAAATTTTAATTCTTTCATAGTTGGTTGAATCTCTTTGATTTACCTTATCGAGGTAGGCCGCTTGTAAGTCGAAGTCTTTAATATCTTTACTGGTGAGTGAAATTCCTCGATAGGTTTGAGGAAGCAATCGAGCAGGTGAAGCCACTAAAACAGGGTTCATTGGCATTAGGGTACCAATGCGTAGTTCAGTTTGACTCATTTTAGCTTTTGCTGTGACGCCAATTTCTCCATAAGAGTCTGCCGGTTCATTGGTACGCGTGTCTCTAGGTAAATTGCCTGTACCAGCGTATTTGGCGCTTGCATCTAGTTTAAAACCTGCTGTTGCCAGTACATCTAGCCCAAAACCGACAGTCCCTTCGGTATAAGCCGAATTGGCTTTAAGAATAAAACCTTGTGTCCAGTCCTTGGCAGCAGGGTAAGCAGATTGCTCTTGATAGTCGCGGTCAAAATAGAAATTTCGCGTGGTGAGTTCTACTGAACTGTTGTCAATAAAATTGCCAGCCCACACTGAACCAGAGAGCATGAGGGTAGAGTACATCCATAATTTCGACATAGCATTTCTTCCTGAAATAACATTTTTTTGTTTTAAACAAGGCATAGTTGTTGTGTCTGCCTTGTTTGGTTTTAAATCGAATTATTTTCCGAGCAGTTCTCGGGCCACGATTTCTTTCATAATTTCATTGGTTCCCCCATAAATTTTTTGTACCCGCGCATCGACAAAAAAGCGTGAAATCGGATATTCCTGCATGTAACCGTAGCCACCAAAAAGCTGAAGTAATTGATCAATCACTTCACATTGAACATCGGTAATAAAGCATTTCAGTGCGGCAACTTGAGTGACGCTTAACTGGTGTTGTTGATACAGCGCTGCACATTGGTCTACAAAAGCTTGAGCGGCTTTTGCTTTGATGTGTGCATTTGCGAGCACAAAGCGTGTGTTTTGCATTTGACTTAACGGTTGTCCGAAAGCTTTACGTTCCAGTACATAGTCTTTGGTGATTTCAATAGCCCCCAAAATTGATCCCAAAGCCATCATAGAAATGCTCAAACGCTCACGCGGTAACTCTTGCATTAAATAAGCAAAGCCTTGTCCTTCTTCACCCAAACGCTGAGTTGCAGGCACACAAACATCATCAAAAAACAGTTCAGCTGTATCTTGGGCATGCAGTCCGATTTTTTGTAATGAACGGCCTTTTTTAACGCCATCTAATGCAGCATCGACTAGAAAAATCGAAATGCCTTTTGCTTTAGCTTGCGGATCAGTTTTCGCAACCAGAACGATCAGATCGGCATGCAAACCATTCGAGATAAAGGTTTTTGAACCATTAATACGGTAATGATCATTTTCTAAAATCGCTTGAGTGCGTATGGCCTGTAAGTCTGAACCAGCATTCGCTTCGGTCATGGCAATTGCAGTGACGACTTCACCTGTCACCATTTTCGGTAACCAATAGCGTTTTTGCTCTTCAGTTCCAATATTTTGCAGGTAAGGAGAGACCAACTCATTTTGCCCGCCAATGGCAACCGCTAAAGATGCAAAACCAGCTTGAGCAGTTTCTTGAACCAGCATGAGGGAGTAATGAACAGGAGCGCCGTAACCACCGTATTCTTCGGGCACATCGACGCACAAAAAGCCATTTTCCCCAAGACGAAGCCATAGATCACGTGGAATCAGGCCATCGTGTTCCCACTGTTCATAATACGGAGCAACCTGTTCTTTTAAGAACCTGCGATAGCTGTCCCGAAATAGTTCAAATTCTGTATCGTGTGGCATGTTGAACCTTTTTTTAGGCAAAAGTGAGGCTAAGGCCCAAACCGAAGTTTGAGCTTCCTTTTTTATTTCAATTGTTTATTGCTTTAAGGTGGGTACCCGAATAATCAGTGGGTTTTCGGCCTGTTTTTGATAAAGTTCATCAATTAAAGCAGCACGACGCTTGGTAATATTGCCTTGATTGAGGTTGCCTTTATCGGTCACTTCACCTGCATCGAGTTGAGGTGGCTCGGTCATTAAATAAAGCATTGAGACTGTATTTGAGCTACCAGTCGCATCTTTATTAAAGGTGGTTAAAAATTGGCGGAACCATTGCTGGACTTTAGGGTGCTGCAATATCTCTGCTGGAGAATGTTCGCCCAGCTTAAGGCCAGCTTGTTGAGCACAAGCATCTAGTTTTGGAAAAATCAAAAAACCAACCGCATTCAGGTTTGAACCTGTAATGCAGACATCTTGAACCAGTAAATTACCTTGAATCAGTACTTTGTTGCGTAGTGTACCCACATTCACAAAAGTACCCGTATTGAGTTTAAAGTCTTCGGCAATTCGTCCGTCGTACATCAAGCCTTTGGTCGGATCATTGATATCGACCAAACGAACAGCATCGCCAGTATGGAAAAAGCCTTCATCGTCAAATACAGTGCTTTGTTGGTCTGCCTTTAAACGCCAATAACCTTTCATGACATGTTTGCCACGAACACAAAACTCAAGTTTGTCACCACATGGCACTAGCTTAATTTCACATCCCGGAGCAGGGTAACCAATAAAGCCAGCCATTACGCGTGGACCAGTTGTAAAAGCACAAGAGGGAGCAGTTTCAGTCATGCCCAAGCCGCTCATAATGCGGATTTTTTCTCCGCAATGTTGCTGAGCAATTTTATCGAGTCTGTTCCAGCCCGCTTCTGAAAGCGCTGCACCTGCAAAGAATAAAATTTTAACTTTGGCAAAAAAGCGGTCTCTTAATTCTTCATCTTTTTCTAAAGCTTCGGTGAGTTCTTCCCAGCCTTTTGGCACATTTAAATAAACTGTCGGAGAAATTTCTTTCAGATTACGAATGGTTTCATCAAATTTTCCTGCAACGGGTTTGCCGTCATCAATGTAAATGGTACCGCCGTTATAGAGTGCGATGCCGACATTGTGACTGCCGCCAAATGTGTGGTGCCAAGACAGCCAGTCGAGTAGGACAGGCGGCGTTTCTTCAAACTCAGGGAAAGTCTGCAATAGCATTTGCTGATTAACACACAACATTAAATGTGTGGTCGGTACAGCTTTAGGTAATTTGGTTGAACCTGACGTAAATAGGAATTTGGCAATTTGGTTTTCATCAAGGGTTTGGTAAAACTCTTGAACATTTGAAACTGGTGTATCTAACAGCGACTGAAATGATGTGCAGATCTGATCACCCACAATCCCTTTATTGGTCACCACTTCAATATCAGGCGTAATACATGCCTGAATCGCTTTGGCAAAAGCTTGCCCATCGCTGGCATAGACCATGCCTGGGGTAAGTACTTCAAAGACATGTTTGAGTTTGCCAAAGTCTTGGGAAATCAGAGAGTAGGCGGGTGAAATAGCAGAGAAAGGCACACCTGCCAACATGGCACCCATAGACAGAGTTAAATGTTCGAGATCATTACCACTTAAAATAACGAGTGGTCGTTCTTGGCTTAAATTACGGTCATGTAATGCCTGAGCAATGTGCCATGCACGTTGTAAAACTTCTGCATAACTCAGTTTGACCCATTCGCCTTGAGCATTGCGTTTCGCTGCAAAAATATGGTCGGGTTTGGTTTGTGCAAAATGAATTAACCGATCTGTCAGTTTTTGTGGATACGGTTTTAATTGCTCTTTTGGGCTGATATAGAGCGTGTCATCTTTATGGTGATAATGAATATCATGTTGCCCTAATTTTACGAACCGTTCGCGGTCTTGTGATTGAGTGGCATTCATTTGCATTTCTTTCACTCCATGGGAAGCGCATCACTGCGCTTTATTTTTTGCATCATGCAATTTTTATTTAATATGTTGTTTTCCGCATTACCCTGACTAAATCGGGTAATGACGTGATTGGGTTTGAATGGTAATCCAGCGTAGTTCGGTAAATTCGGCAACAGAGACTTTACTACCAAAACGTCCGTAACCACTCGATTTGGTTCCGCCAAATGGCATTTGAGCTTCGTCATGTACGGTTGCGCCGTTAATATGACAAATACCCGAATCAATCTGTTGAGCGACTTCCAGTGCTTGCGAAATATTTTGGCTAAACACTGCCGAAGACAGACCAAACTCGCTGTCATTTGCCAGTGCTACGCCTTCTTCAATGCTTGAAAAACGTTGGACTGTGCATACAGGTCCAAATGATTCTTCGCGGTAAAGCAGCATGTCAGGTTTAATATTGAGCACCAGCGTCGGTTGCATGGTGGTATCTTCAATATGGATACCTAAAGGTAAATCGGCACCTTTGTTTTGAGCATCTTCCAGCAAATGCTGAATACGGTTTGCAGCACGGCGACTTTCCAAAACACCCAATACATTGTCTTTTGAAGTTGGATTACCTGCTTGAATAGAGCGGGTTTTCTCAATCAGTTTTTCAATAAACTGGTCAGCAATATTGTCTTGAACCAAAACACGTTCGGTCGACATACAAATTTGCCCCTGATTAAAGAATGCTCCAAAAGCGACTGCATTTACGGCTTCATTAATGTCAGCTTCATTTAAAACCACGACAGGGGCTTTACCACCCAATTCAAGTAAAACAGGTTTTAAATACTTAGCAGCAGTCTCGGCAATAATTTTTCCGACTTTGGTTGAACCCGTAAAATTAATGCGCTTCACAGCTGGATGAGAGACTAAACGTTCCACGATTTGTGGTGAATCTTCGGCAGCGTGCGTAATTACATTTACAACACCTTCACCAAGCCCCGCTTCATGTAACACTTCACCAATGAGACGATGTGTTGCTGGACAAGCTTCTGAGGCTTTTAACACTACCGTGTTACCACAAGCCAAAGGCATGGCAAGCGCACGTGTTGCCAAAATGACAGGCGCATTCCAAGGAGCAATCCCTACAATCACACCACAAGGAACTCGCACACCCATTGCAAGATTACCCGGCACGTCTGACGGAATCAGGCTTCCGTCAATTTGTGTGGTCATTGCTGCTGCTTCACGTAACATGTTGGCAGCAAGATGAACGTTAAACCCATACCATGTCGCAGTTGAACCTGTTTCTTGCATTCCAATTTCAATGAATTGCTCGGTCTTTTGGTCCATTAAATCGGCTGCTTTTAATAAGCGTAAACGGCGTTCAGTAGGTGAGAGCTTCGACCATACTTTAAAAGCTTGTTGTGCCGAATCGATTGCACGATCAACATCTTCCAGTGTTGCAGCAGCAGCTTTAGTTGCTACTGACCCATCAATTGGGCTAATACGCTCAAAAGTTGCCTGATTTGATGCATCAACAGATTGACCGTGAATAAGTAACTGTACATTTTGCATGGGTTGTGTCCTTACATTGCCATTAGAGAATCAAAAGTTAACCAGTACGTTTATAGCTCTGTAAACCCGGTTTAATTGATTTTTCATCTAAAAATTGTTTCAAACCTTCTTGACGGCCATTTTCTGTATCACGGTGGATACATTGATCAAGTTTGGCATATAAGTAGTCTTCGTTTTGATCCCAAGTCAGTTCACGACAACGCTTAAAGCCATTTTTAGCGGTACGAAGAACCACAGGGTTTTTCTCAAGTAGACAGTTTGCAAGCTCAGTCACTTCAGCTTTTAGCTGTTCAAGCGGTACACTTTTGTTCACAAGGCCCATGGTTTCAGCTTCTTTACCACTAAAGGTTTTACCCGTCATGATGTAGTACAAAGAGGCACGGTGACCAACAGTGTCTGCCATTGCTTTGCTTACAAGGTTACCCGGTGGGATACCCCAGTTAATTTCAGATAAACCGAAAGTTGCTTCATCTGCTGCAATTGCGAGGTCACAAGCCACTAAAGGTGAGAAACCGCCTCCAAAGCACCAGCCGTTGACCATAGCAATGGTTGGTTTTGAATACATGCGAAGAAGTTGCCACTGCCAACGGCATGAGTCACGGCGAATACGTTCTTGATAAATTTCTGGTTGAGTATCGACTTCACGGAAATATTCCTTTAAGTCCATGCCTGCTGTCCAAGAATCACCTGCACCGGTCAACACAAGCACACGTGCATTTTGATCAAGTTCTATCGCCTCAAGCACATCAATCATTTCACGATTGAGTGTCGGGCTCATGGCATTTTTCTTTTCTGGGCGGTTTAGTGTTACCCATGCAATTCCATCTTCAACTTTAACATCTACTGTTTCCCAGCGGTTTTCATAACTCATCTTCATACTCCTTGAATGATTTTTAGCTGTTCTGGGATTTAATTTAATATCAGTTAAACTTACATTCAAGTCTTTTTTATAAAATTTCATAAATATTTTATAATTAATTGTATTTTAAATATTAATTAATTTTATTTAAGATTTAACATAAAAATATGTTGATTTTTTAGTAAGTTTAACTGATATTTTTGGTGTGTTTAAACAATAATACACAAAGGGCTAAATGGAACGACTAGTCAATAAGGGATAACACAATGGAAAAGATATTAGGACAGTCTGCAAGGGCAAAAATCACGTTGCTATTATGCTTTGCAATAGCAATTTTTGAAGGTTTTGATCTTCAGTCAATGGGGGTAGCCGCTCCACGAATGCGGGCTGAGTTTATGTTGGACAATGGCCAGATGGCGTGGGCATTTAGTGCTGCAATTTTAGGAACACTACCAGGTGCCATATTAGGTGGTAGATTTGCAGATATTGTAGGGCGTAAGAAAATTCTGATTTTTAGTATTTTACTTTTTGGAATTATGTCTTTGCTAACGGCTTATGCTGCTAACTTTAGTTTGCTTTTACTCATTCGTTTTTGTACTGGTTTAGGAATGGGTGGGGCACTTCCAATGATGATTACACTGGCATCTGAAGCTGTACCTGATAAATATAAAGGTACCGCGGTAAGTATTATGTATAGCGGTATTCCTTTTGGTGGATTACTTACTTCTGTAGTTGCCATGTCGTTGGCTGGCGACGCAGAGTGGCGTCATATTTTCTATATTGGTGGTATCGCGCCAATTTTACTCATTCCACTGATTATGCGCTTTTTACCTGAGTCAAATGATTACCTGCAACGTAAAGGTCAAGCGCAAAAAACAACGCCATTCTTGGAAGTTTTATTTGCAAAAGAACGTCGTATGTCGACGATTCAGCTTTGGGTAAGTTTTTTCTGTACGCTCGTTGTACTGTATTTCTTGTTGAACTGGTTGCCGTTGCTAATGGGCGCGCAAGGCTTATCGAAACTTCAGGCAAACTATGTACAGATGGGCTATAACGTGGGTGGAATTTTAGGTTCAATCCTGATGGGTGTATTGCTGGATAAGTTACGCATGAGTTTTGTGATTAAACTGATTTATCTCGGCATTTTATTTTCGCTTTGTTGTTTAGCGATATCCCCAACCGTTGCTTTACTTGCACTTTCGGCAGTGGGCTGTGGTTTATTCATTGTGGGCGGACAATCGGCGTTGTACGGTTTGGCTGCCATGTATTATCCAACCGAAATGCGTGGAACAGGTGTAGGTTCAGCGGTTGCGATCGGGCGTATTGGTTCTTTTGCAGGGCCTTTAATGGCTGGTTTTTTACTCTCGCTTGGCCAAAGCTCGACCATTGTGATTGGTTCAAGCATTCCGGTGATTTTAATTGCAGCGATCTCTGCATTACTTCTTGTCAAAAAACCTAAACAGCCTGTACATTTAGTACAAAGCTCAGGTGCTCGCTAAGTATTAACGAAAGTATGGGATTAGCGCCTCATACTTTCACTACAGATTTTCTTATGATGATTGAAAGGTTATGGTACGTTCGAATTCAGTTCAAAAAAAAGTAGAAGATGAGCCTAAGTTAAGTTACATGATTGCTCGTGTTGACCGAATTATTAGTAAACATTTAACAGAACATTTAAAAGAGCTTGAAATAACCTTGCCGCAATTTACTGCGCTTTCTGTTTTAGCTTCAAAAAGTAATGTATCCAATGCTAAGCTCGCTGAGCGCTCTTTTATAAAGCCGCAATCAGCCAACAAAATTCTGCAAGATTTACTGATTAATGGTTGGATCGAGAAAAAACCAGACCCAACACATGGCCGCCGTATTTTAATTACCCTGACTGAAAGCGGTATTGAAAAGCTAAATAAATGTAATGAAGTGGTTTTAAAAGTCGAAGAAAAAATGCTTGAAGGCATTGATATTAACTTAGCTTATTTAATCCGTAATAATCTCGATATTATGGTGAATAATCTTAAAAACCTTTGATAAAAGGTAGTTTGCAATTTAATTTATTAAACGCAGTAAACATGCTTAAGCACTGATTCACACAGAAAATTTATTTCATTTTACAAATGAACTTGCTAGCATCGAAGAGACGTTTTTGGTGATGTGTGGCAGCGAATGTCTTCAGGACAACAAGTTTTACTTAAACTAAGAAAAATGATTATTTCAGGGGAACTTGAAGGTGGTGCCAGAATTGCCGAAATTCCGACTGCCGAGTTACTTGGTGTTTCAAGGCAGCCTGTTCGTATTGCCTTTCGGTTGCTCGAGCAAGAAGGCCTCCTCATTAAAAACCCAACTCGTGGTTATACTGTTCGTGAAATTTCAGAACAACTTGTTCATGATGCGCTCGAAGTACGCGGTGTGCTGGAAGGGTTAGCTGCGAAAACTTTGGCAGAACAAGGCTTAAGCGAAGAGCAGAAAAAGACGCTGCAACATTGTATTCAAGAAACTGAAAAACTTTTTAATGAAACAGACGAGTTTGGCGATGCTGAACTGGAACGTTATCACCATTTTAATGTCATTTTTCATGACACGATTATTGAGGGTGCACAAAACGTCGCCCTCATCCAAGCCTTAGCGAAAAATAATCAATTGCCGATGGCTTCTGCTCAAGCCATTACCTATGACCAGAATCAAGCTTTGTCGGAATATCGCCGTTTGCACTATGCACATTTGCAGCATTGTTCGATTTTCGATGCGTTGGTACATCGTCAGGCAGGGCGTGCTGAAACCTTAATGCGTGAACACAGTAGTGTAGTGATTTTGGGTGAAACACTAAGAAATGTTCTCAGCGCTTAAGGTGAAAGAAGTTCCTTTATTTTTGAATAAAGGAACTTGAAAATTAAAGCTCAATCACAAGATTTTTAGTTTTTGCACGAGAACAGCAGGGCGTAAATTGGTCGTTCAAAGCATGTTCCTCATCGGTCATAAATAGATCCCGATGATCAGGTGTGCCTTCTACTACGCGGGTAATACAGGTCCCGCAAATGCCTTGTTCACATGAAACAGGAATATCAAAACCATTTGCAATTAATGCCTCAGTAGCAGTTTGCTCTGGTAATACTTCAATTCGATGGCCCGTACCTTTAACTTCAATAGTGAAAGCTTCATCGTTAGATGTATCTACTTTTTGAGCGACAAAATGCTCTTGATGTAACTGTTCATTGTGCCAGCTAGCTTGTTCGGCTGAGCTCATGACAAACTGCATAAACCCTGTAGGCCCACACACATATAAGTGTTTATCAGGGGAAGCTTGGCCCAAAACCTCTGCCATATTACATTCGGTGTCTGGCTGATCTTGAATATGAAAATGGACTCGGTCACCAAAATGCTCGGTTAAGTTGCCATAGAAAGCAATCATTTCATGACTACGAACAAAGTAGTGCAATTCGAAATGTATATTGGCAGACTTAAGCCGATACGCCATCGACAAAATAGGGGTAATACCAATCCCACCCGCAAATAAAACCGCCTGCTTTGTTTGAGGGTGAATTTCAAATAAATTGCGTGGTTCACCAATCTTTAAATGGTCGCCTTCACGATATTCAGTGTGGATGCAACGTGAGCCACCGCGTGAATTGGCATCATGTAAAACACCAATGACATAACGATGCTTTTCAGTGCAGCAGTTTGAAAGTGAATATTGGCGAGTGAGACCATTTTTAAGATGCACATCAATATGTGCACCTGCCTCAAAATTCGGTAGTGCTGTACCATTTGCTGCAACCAATTCAAAAGCACGAATGGTCGGGGTGAGCTGATGAATTTTTTGAATAATAACGTCCATGTTCATACTCCTTTAAATAATCCGAATGTTTGGAAACTTCTGTGCGGATGTTTCAGGAGGTGTTTTATTTTCTTCAGCAAGCAGTCGCTCAATGACCTTGCGAGACTGTACACCGCCTGCGTCGATGTTGAGCATGAGTAACTTGCGATGTGGGTTATTTAAAATATTTTGTTGTTGTTGCTCCAGCATTTCTAAATCTTCAGTAAAGATTTTGCCTTGACCTTCACGAATTTGATCGGTGAGTTCAGCATTATCTGGTTGGAAGTTACGTGCCATTCCCCAGAAATACCAATGTGAAGTTTCAGTTTCTGGCGTAATAAAATCGACCACAATTGAGGAAACTTTTTTGTCTTTTGGTGCGTGATAACCACCATGGCCAGCATGCGCGACACCTACTTCAATATGCACATTGCTTGGTGCAAAGAAGTGGCAACGTTGCCAACGGTCAACAGGTACATCATCTGCTAAGTGGTTACCACGAAGAGCCATTTGCCAAAATGGAGGTGCGATCACATTTTCCATGTAGCGTTCGGTAATGACATGAT
The DNA here is from genome assembly GCF_000292385.1 of Acinetobacter sp. GG2. Taxonomy (NCBI): domain Bacteria; kingdom Pseudomonadati; phylum Pseudomonadota; class Gammaproteobacteria; order Moraxellales; family Moraxellaceae; genus Acinetobacter; species Acinetobacter sp. GG2. The sequence continues at coordinate 73,738 of NZ_ALOW01000036.1, read as the reverse complement.
CACCATCAACTTTAGTGACTGGTAATGATTCATCAATTTCTTTTTGTCCGATGCTGCTTGAGTGAACATAGGTCTCGTGGGTTAAATCCATCAGGTTGTCGACCATCAAGCGATAGTCACACTGAATATGAAATAGGCCTCCGCCATAGCTCCAATCAGGATGATCTGCCCATTCTAAAGTTGGCAGTTTTGCTTCATCTGCTAAAGCTTTCTCGCCTGGCCATACCCAAATAAAGCCGAACTTTTCAATAACTGCATATGCTTTGTTGCAAGGGAAACCATTTACACGTTGAGCTGGCATTGAAACGGTCTTTCCGTCACAGCCCATGACTAAACCATGATAACCACATACAAGGTTGCCATCTTCTACATAGCCAAGTGAAAGTGGGGCACCGCGATGGGGACAAAAATCTTCAACGGCTGCAACTTGGTTTTCTTTACCGCGATAAAAAACAATTTTTTCACCACAAATCGTACGACCTAATGGTTTGTCTTGGATTTCTTCTGGGCGGCAGGCAACATACCAAGCATTTTTAATAAACATTTGTGACGACTCCTTATCACTTATTGGATCCAATTTATAATAAATAAAAATATTGGTCAATTGATAAGCGGTATATTTTTAAAAAATATTGATCTTTGAATTTGGTTTTTTTATGTTTTTTTAATTGCTATTAAAGACTTTTGTATTTACTTTGAATTTTAGAGGCTAAATTTTTATTATTTTTATTTGGATCCATAATGGCTGTGGTTAAGCCATTATGGAGTGTGAAAATTTAGAAATTAACCGTGTAGTGAAGCATCATGCGCTGTTCATCCAAACTTTTGCCGTGTTTGGTGTCATAATTTATATTTAAGAACAGAAACTTAAGATTTTTAATCCAAGCATTTAGGTCGTATTGAATCAACACGTCACTTTCTTGCTCAAAATCATTTTGATTCATGGTTTGAAATGAGTCGCCATAAATATATTTATAGGTGATTTTTAAACCCTTGATATAGTCTTTAAAGTCATACGAGGCAACGAAATGATAAGACTTTTCATCTGCTTTGGTAAACGCACCTAAGGTCCAGTTCACCATATGCGGGATGGGCATATTGTCGAGTTTTGGAATACCATCTTTGCCAAAGTTTTCTTGGTATCCAATTCCAGTTGTAAAGTTGCCATGTTTAATGAAATGCATAGCGCCTACAGATGTATTGTCATATTCACCAAGCTTTGATTTGCCGACATCATCGTGGCGAAACACACGTAATTTTGTAGTGTGCTGCTTTGACCATTGATAATCAAAGGCAAAGTAACTTTGATTGATGAGATCTGTTAAGTAACCATTATAAAATTTCCAATTATATTGAGGTGTTTTGCCATCCCATTGAAAGAAATAGAGTCCGTCAGATTCATATTTTGAAATGGCGAGTTTGTGGTAGTCCTCCTCGTTTTTTGGTGAATAACGGTTAATCAAACCCAGCTCGAAATTTTGTTGCGGTGTCTTATATTTTAATTCCAAGCCTTTATAGTTCACTCGTAATTGATGTGTATCCACTTGTGGAGTAAGTGGTGAATCGGGAGTGATTTCACCTACATTCATGCGAAAGTTTTGATATTCAACTCCAGCACCTAAGCCATATTTAACTTGGTCTTGTGCTTGTTTCTTGGTGTTAGGGTCAAATGGTATGACCATATCATTGGTGTGTTGGTCGTTGCTTAGGCGATAAGCATATTGGATGCTTGGATTGAGGTGTAGTTGAACCTCATTCAGTTTGGTTGACCAGTCGCCACGATAAATCAAGCCTTGGCTCAAGCTATGAGTATCGGGGCTAGTGCCATTTTCATATTGTCTGTCGAAGTTAAATGTTTTGAGTGTGAGTGTATTTTGAAAATTAACATCTGCTTCACTATGAGCTAAACAGCAGGCAAGGGTTGTCCCTGAGAATAAAATCCCATAAATAAAAATATGCTTCATTTTTAAATCCGTTTAAAAGCGTTTTACTGTTCTAAATCCGACATGGCTGGTGGCGAGGTCGAGTTCTTGTGGATGCCTCGCGGCAGCACGATAACGCGCGCAATAGTTTGTTGCGCATAAATAAGACCCACCTTTAATCGTGTATTGCAAAATCTGCTCGTGACTTTGCCGATATTTCGATGGATCTCCCATATGGTGATCTCGTGGTCCTGTATAGGGTGTTTGCGTCCATTCCCATACATTGCCAATCAAGTCATATAACCCAAACGGGTTTTTACTAAAACAACCAACAGGGGCAACATCCTTAAAACCATCTTCCTGAATGTTTTTATAAGGAAATTCACCTTGCCAGAAATTGGCTACAATATGGCCTTCGTGGGTAGGGCCAATATCGGAATTTTGCTGAAAACCTTTGGCTGCATATTCCCACTCAAGCTCAGTCGGTAAGTCATGACCCAGCCAGTTTGCATAAGCGTAGGCATCATTCCATGTCACCATGCGAACAGGTTCATGAGGTGCGGGTTGTTTAGGGTTGTTTAGGCCCCATGGATGTTTCCAATTGACCCCTTTTTCAAATCGCCACCATTGTAGTTCTTCAACTGGATGATCTGGCTGTACAAACATAGCTGCGCCGCCTTGCTTCTCTGCATCGGTGACATAACCCGTTTGTTTAACAAACTCTTGAAATTGAGCGTTGGTGACTTCAGTTGCATCAATTAAAAAAGCGGGAACTGAAGTTGCCTGTAAGTTTAATGGGCGTTCATCTTCATAACCTTGTGTGGTGCCTAAAACAATCTTTCCTTGAGGAAGTTTAACCATGCCTGCTTCTTTATTGTTAGGCCATCCCGAAGGAAGGCCTGAATAGGAAGAACATTTAGCTTTAGTGCCTAGGTCGGGCAAAGGATTTTGTTCTAGTCGAGGTGTAGTTTTTTGGCATGCACAAAGTAAGAGGAAAGATGAAAGCATTATGATCTGTTTCATCTGGTTTTCTCTACTTTTTGTTGTATTGCTCAAAATCCACAACGCCGTTTTCATCGGCATATCTTAAATATTTGTCATTTAAGACTTTGACTATTTCAGGATGTTCTGCATAAACATTATGTTGCTCATTAAAATCTGTTTTTAAATTGTAGAGTTCCCAGCCATGGCTCTTAAATTTAGAAGGTGAGTTTTCAACAAGTTTCCATTCATCATTTTTGGCGTAGCGGCTGCCATGTAATTCTTTAAAGTCATAATAATTAACAGGACGAATACGGGCTGTATTATCTTTAAAAGCAGGAATTAGGCTAAAACCCGATGGTTTGATTTTGGTACTAGTTGCTGGATAAATATGACTATTTTGAATGCCTGCTAGCTCCATTACAGTGGGGAATATATCTCTGACTGTCGCAAAGTTATTGTTAATTCCACGTTGTTTAGAAATTTGCACAGGTGATTTAACAATAAATGGAACTCGAACTCCGCCTTCTGAAGCGGCTGATTTCCAATAAGTAAATGGCGTACTACTTACTTCAGCCCATCGTGGTCCCATATAAACATATGAGCTGGCGTTGCCTATATTTTCATAGCGATTGTCGGCATCACCCATTGGGAAATTATGATCACCACCCTCAGCGCCGTTATCTGACATAAACACAATCAAAGTATTGTCATATAAATGATGCTTTTTAAGATATTGAATGACCTCACCCACGCGGTCGTCTAACTGAGTAACCATGCCCGCATAAACTTCCATTTTGCGCGCTTCGTATTTGCGCTCTTGTGGTGTAAGTTCATTCCAGCTTTTGGTGCCTAAAGCTTGATTGCCACGTTCGACTGGGTATTCTGCATTTGCAGGAATTAATCCTAGTTGCTTTTGTCTCTCAAAGCGTTGCTTACGAATTGCATCGTAGCCTTGATCGTATTTACCTTTATATAAGTCTCTGTAATGAGCGGGTGCCTGTATCGGCCAGTGTGGAGCGGTATAGGCTAAGTAAGCAAAAAATGGTTTTTGCGCTTTATTTTTGTCTAAATACTCAAACGCTTTTTGTGTAAAAAAGTCGGTCGAATAGTAGTTATCAGGCAGTGTGGCTTTTTGACCATTTTCTGTGTATTGGGTATTACGCGGATAGTTTTTAGGTTGGTCTTTGAAGTGTAAATCGAAGCCATCGAGCAGAGCAAAAGATTGATCAAAACCACGGGCTTTAGGGTTTTGGTTAGGAGCATAGCCTAAGTGCCATTTACCGACCATGAAGGTGTAATAATCTTTTGTCTTTAAAATCTCTGCGAGTGTGTAAGCATTTTGCGTTAAGTGCCCTGAATAGCCATCAATTTTGAGAAGTGCACGAGGGCTATCGGCTCCAACCAATTTTTCTTGTCGTTTTGAAGTTTCATACATCGCACCTAAACCCACCAAGTGGTTATCTGCACCTGTCATAAGCTGTGCACGGGTAGGTGAGCACATTGATGAAGCATGAAAATTAAAAAGCATTTTTCCTTGCTTTAATAGACTATCAATATGAGGGGTTTTAATTTCGCCACCATAAGCACCAATATCTGAAAATCCAAGATCATCGGCCAAAATAATCATGATATTGGGTGGTTGTTGATTTTTTGGAGGTGCTGCTTGCGCTGTGTAAAACAACTGGCTGGCAAAAAAAAGTCCCAATGTAAGCTGACTTATTCTTTTGAATTTCATAACGACAATCCTTTGAAATTTTAAAAATGCATCTTGCATTCCATAAAAATGAACTGAGCTTTTTTTGGCTAAAAAATGCTCTGGAATCGATCATAATAGATTTTTTAATATGGATCCATAAAAATATTCAAGCATTCTAATTTTATGTTTTTAATAATTTTATGCTTATATAATTTATATGTTTATATACTTTTTAATAATCAATTTATAATTTTAGTTGATTTTTTGGATCCAAATATTCAGTATAGAAAAAGAGCAGGATGCTCAAAAAATAAATATTCCTCTAGATCATTATGGATACGGATGTGCATAACCACCCAATCGCTTATATCAGCAATGTCGTGTGTATGTCTTATCCAAGGGAGATACACAAATGGAAAGAGACGTTCTAAGTGAGATTAATCAAAACAACATGAGCCGCTACCAATGGTTCGTCATTTTGATCTGTATTTGTCTCAATATTATTGATGGCTTTGACGTGATGGTAATGGCATTTACCGCTCCATCCGTGTCAGCAGAATGGTCACTTTCAGGCGCACAAATAGGCTTGTTGTTAAGTGCTGGCCTTTTTGGGATGGCTGCCGGTTCCATTTTTCTCGCACCTTTAGCCGATAAAATCGGTCGCCGTTTACTCATCTTAGTTTGTCTTGTCATTGCAGGTCTGAGTATGTTGGGCTGTGCTTTTGTACAAAGCCACGGCATGTTAGCTGCACTTCGGTTTATTACTGGAATTGGGGTGGGTGGCATCCTTGCGAGTAGTAATGTATTGGCAAGTGAATATGCCAATGCTCGCTGGCGCAGTCTTGCTGTGAGCTTAATGTCTACCGGTTACGGAATTGGTGCGACACTGGGTGGAGTACTATCACTGGCTTTGATTGAGCACTTAGGTTGGCGCTCAATCTTTTTAGCAGGTGGGGTTACAACCATTGGAATGCTGCTAATTAGCGCATGGTTATTACCAGAATCTTTAGATTACTTACTCGCGAAACGACCAAAACAGGCATTAGAACGAATTAATGCAACTGTAAATCGTATGGGGCTAAACGAATTACCCGTTATGCCGCATTATGAAAAAATCAGCACGCAGAATGGTAGTGAATTGGGCAAGTTGTTTGCTGGACAACTTGGATTTCAAACACTTTGTTTATGGTTTTCATTCTTTTTAGTGATGTTTGGCTTTTACTTTGTCATGAGCTGGACACCAAAAATTCTTATTTCAATGGGGATGTCGCCACACCAAGGTGTAAGTACAGGTATTTTAATTAGTATTGGCGGGATTTTCGGGGCAGCCATTATTGGTTTATTGGCATCACGCATGAAAATCTTCTATGCCTTAAGCCTGTTTTTAGGTCTAACCTCGGCATGTGTTTTCCTATTTGTCGCAGTCTCCGCTCAAGTCAGTATTGCACTCATGGTAGGGTTATTACTTGGCACACTTATTAATGGCTGTGTAGCAGGTTTATATTCGATTTCTCCAACAATTTATGATGCTGAAATCCGTAGTCGAGGCGTGGGCTATGCAATTGGTTTTGGACGAATTGGGGCAATTTTATCACCAACGGTTGCAGGCATCTTTTTGGATAAAGGTATAGCACCCGCAACGCTGTATGCCTATTACGGTGTGGTCTTTATTTTGGCTATTTTCCTGATTTTAAGTTTAGGTAATGCTTTTTACCGCAGTCAAAAAGAGCAAAACTACTCGCTTAAAACAGCACCCTAATCCATTAAAAATTAAATAGTTGAGATAAAAAATGAAAAAGACACCATTATGGGTGGGGGTATGCTTGTGCCCATTATTTAGTCAAGTTGTGCATGCTGAGTTTATTGCAGACAGTAAAGCTGAGCTGACACTACGTAATTTTTACTTTGACCGAGACTATAAAAAAGACCCATATCCCTATACAGCAGCCAGAGATTGGGCGCAGGGTTTAATTTTTAAGGGACAGTCTGGTTATACCGAAGGGACAGTAGGGTTCGGTGTCGATGTACTGGCAATGGCGGGTTTTAACCTGATGGGGAGCCGTGCTGATGACTATGCGCGTAGTGGCTTATTACCAGTGAATACTGATAACTCACGTGACGATTATTATGGAAAAATAGGTATTACTGGGAAGGCTAAATTTAGAAAAAATGAGCTTTTTGTGGGCGATTTAGTTCCGCAATTACCGACCATATTTTCATCGCCAGCGCGTTTGTTCCCTCAGACTTACCGTGGTATCCGCTTTGTTTCAAATGAAATTCCAAATCTTCAACTCGAAGGCTTTTATGTCGATGAAGTGCGTCAACGTGACTCAATCCGTTATACTGATGTGGGAACAGACAATATCAACCATCGTTTTGACAAAGCGGCAACTACCGATTCTTTTTATACCTTAGGTGGAAGCTATCAGTTAAAGGATTACCGTTTGCGTGCTTATCATGCTGAACTCAAAGACATTTACCAGCAACAATTTTTAGGATTTAACGGAAAACAACCTTTAAACGATCAGCTTAACTTTTTAAGTGATGTACGTTTTTTTAATAGCGAAGAAACGGGAAGCAAAAAAATAGGAGAAGTCGATAACCGACATATTAGCGGCCTATTTGGTTTGAACTATCAAAATCATACGGTTTCTTTGGGCTACATGCAGTCATTTGGTTCAACTGGTCTGCCATTTTTGTCGGGAACAGAAAGTCCAGTTGTGCTTGATTTTATGAGTTCGGACTATTCAAATAAAGATGAAAAAGTCTATTCGATTCGTTATGAATATGACTTTAAAAATGCGCGGGTAGGTGATGTTTCATTAAACGGACTGCGTTTTATGACTCGCTACGCAAAAGGTGAAGACATTGATTTATTGCAATATGGCGACCAACGTTTTAAAGAAGAGTCGATGGAATTTGATTTGGGCTATAAAATTCCTGAAGGTAAGTTAAAAGGTTTGGGAATGCGAGCCCGTTTTTCTCACTATCGCAACGATATGCCTACCAATATGACATTCCATTCGGCAAATGAAACACGTTTAAATGTCGATTACACTTTTAAATTTTAATGCTCAATATTTATTAAATTAAAGACAAGTTAAAACATTGTGAGCAGCAATGTTTTAACTTTAGTTATCAACTTCACAAAATCCCTCTATAATACCGCCAATCTTATTAAAGCCACTTGAGTCGTTCATTAAACACATGGCTTTAATCTCTCATTTTTTTAAGTCAATTTCTTCGCTGTGATTCGGCTTATTTTTCAATATTTAGAATTTTATGTGTCTGTGCTGACACATAAAAATATTTAGGTGCCAGCATGGAAATCAAGGTTAATTATCTCGACAATCTTCGACAGGAAGCTAAGTTCGATGACTTTACGGTAATTGCCGATCAACCAATTCGCTACAAGGGTGACGGTTCGGCACCGGGCCCATTTGATTATTTTTTAGCATCATCAGCATTGTGTGCAGCGTACTTTGTAAAAGTGTATTGTGCCGCTCGAGATATCCCAACCGATAATATTCGTTTATCGCAAAATAATATTGTTGATCCTGAAAACCGCTATAAGCAAACCTTTAAAATTCAAATTGAATTACCAGCCGATATTTCAGAGAAAGATCGCCAAGGGATTTTACGTTCGATTGACCGTTGTACTGTTAAAAAAGTGATTCAAACGGGTCCCGAATTTATTATTGAAGAAGTTGAAAGCATCGATGCAGATGCACAAGCATTGTTATTACCAAGCCTAACTTCAGAAAGCCATACCTATATTCAAGGTAAAGACCTACCATTAGAAGAAACCATTGCCAATATGTCTGCTATTTTGGCAAATTTGGGCATGAAGATTGAAATCGCGTCTTGGCGTAATATCGTGCCGAATGTATGGTCATTACACATTCGTGATGCGCAGTCTCCGATGTGTTTTACCAATGGTAAAGGTGCAACTAAAGAAAGTGCTTTAGCGTCTGCATTAGGCGAGTTCATTGAACGTTTAAATTGTAACTTCTTCTATAACGACCAGTTCTGGGGTGAAGATATTGCCAATGCTGAATTTGTGCATTATCCAGATGAAAAATGGTTTAAACCGGGTCCAAATGGTGAATTGCCTAAAGAAATCTTAGATGAATACTGTCTTGAGATTTATAACCCAGATGATGAGCTACTTGGTACACATTTATACGACACCAACTCAGGCAATGTAGAGCGTGGTATTTGTTCGTTACCTTTTGTGCGCCAGTCTGATGGTGAAGTTGTCTATTTCCCATCAAATTTAATTGAAAACTTGTACTTAAGTAATGGTATGAGTGCCGGTAACACTTTGGCAGAAGCCCAAGTTCAATGCTTGTCAGAAATTTTTGAACGTGCTGTTAAACGTGAAATTTTAGAAGGTGAAATTGCACTTCCGGATGTTCCTGAAGACGTATTAGCAAAATACCCAAGTATTGTTGCTGGTATTAAAGGCTTAGAAGAGCAAGGTTTCCCTGTATTAGTTAAAGATGCATCGTTAGGGGGGCAGTTCCCTGTAATGTGTGTGACTTTAATGAACCCACGTACGGGTGGGGTGTTTGCATCTTTCGGTGCGCATCCAAGTTTTGAAGTTGCGTTAGAGCGTAGTTTGACTGAGTTACTGCAAGGCCGTAGTTTCGAAGGCTTAAATGATTTACCACAACCGACTTTCCAAAGTAATGCGGTCACTGAACCAAACAACTTTGTTGAGCACTTTATTGACTCAAGCGGTTTGGTTTCTTGGCGCTTCTTTAGCTCTAAATCTGACTATGACTTTGTTGAATGGGATTTTTCTGGCGAAGGCGAAGAGTCGAATGCAGAAGAAGCTGCAACATTGTTCGGTATTCTCGAAGAGATGGGCAAAGAAGTATATATGGCAGTCTATGAGCACTTAGGTGCGACTGCTTGCCGTATTTTAGTGCCTGATTATTCAGAAATTTATCTCGTTGAAGATTTGATTTGGGACAATACCAACAAAGCACTTTCATTCCGTGAAGATATTCTAAATCTGCACCGTTTGGATGATGAACAGCTTGAGGCATTGGTTGAGCGTTTAGAAGAATGTGAGTTAGATGACTACACTGAAATTACCACACTCATTGGCATCGAGTTTGATGACAATACAGTTTGGGGGCAGCTCACAATTTTAGAGCTGAAATTGCTAATTTATGTTGCTTTACAGCAATTTGAAGAGGCAAAAGAGTTAGTCGAAACTTACTTGCAATATAACACCAACACTGTCGAGCGTGGCTTGTTCTATCAGTGCATGAACGTGGTGCTTGAAGTAATATTAGATGAAGAACTAGAGCTTGAAGACTACTTGACTAACTTCCGCCGTATGTTTGGTGACACACGAATGGATGCAGTATTAGGTTCTGTCGATGGTAGCGTTCGTTTCTATGGTTTAACACCAACAAGTATGAAACTAGAAGGACTTGATCGTCATTTACGTCTGATCGAGAGCTATAAAAAATTGCATGCAGCTCGTGCTAAAGCCGTGGCGATGTAATTTAAAAAGCGAAATAAAAAAGCCTATTTTTAAATAGGCTTTTTTTATACAACAAACTTTTAGATTAGGCAGAGGCTTTTGTGAGCTCTACAGTTTCTACTTGCTGATCTTGTTGTTCGCCCAAAGTATGTTTAGCTGGAATATATGACATCGCACGTTCAGCGAGTGCAGTAATGGTTAGGCTTGGGTTAACCCCCAAATTAGCACCTAACATTGAACCATCTACAACATATAAGTTTTTATAGTTAAAGACACGATTTTGTCCATCGACTACACCTTGTTCGGGGCTAGAAGCTATGGCACAGCCACCCATACAGTGAGCGGTAAAAGGTACATTAAACAAAATTTCGGTAATAGTGGTTATTGGATGCCCATTAAACATTTTGGCTACTTTTTCAGTAAAGGTATTGGCCTGTGGAATATAAACAGGCAGTTTTTTACCTTCGCTCGATAACACCTTGCCAAAAGGCCAGAACCAATTGCGTTTCAAGCGCATGTTAATAGACGCATCTGCTGTTTGCATCACCAAGAAAATTAAGGTTTGGCGTGCAAAACCGACAGGGTTCGTCATGCGAAGAAATATAAAAGGGTGGCTCAGAAATGCCCATAACCAAAAGAAAATACGTGTCCAACCCGGTTTGCCTTTTGCCATGTAAGTACACATAAGGCCCATGGCATCTGAGCCAGTTTGGTAACGCGTTGCTTCAATGTGGGTGTCATGGTCGATGTAAATACTTGAACCAATGGCAACTCCTTTACTCATGTCGACATCTTTACCAAAAAAGCGAACCCCTAAAATAGACTCGGCATTGGTACGTACTCGGTTGCCCAAGTCATCAGAAATATTAGGGAGAGAACCAGATTGTTTTAAACGGAACAACATCTCTTGGGTACCCAAAGAAGATGCCGAGAAAATCACATTGCGTACGCGCCATGTACGACGCTGTTTGTTAAACCATGAACTTGAGCATTCGGTTGTGACTTCATAACCATCACTGCCATCGGCTTTGCCATTGAGAGGCTTAACATCAACCACTTTGGTTTCTTCGTAAACCTTGGCGCCATTTTTTTCGGCAAAGTATAAATAGTTTTTATCGAGCGTATTTTTTGCGTTATGTTTACAACCCGTCATACAGCCGCCACATGCGGTACATGTTCCGCGGTCTGGACCTTCGCCGTTAAAATAAGGGTCTGGGTAGGTCTTTCCGCCTTGTTCACCTTCGGGTGGAAAGAACGTCGCAACACGAGTCGGTTTAAAGGTATGTCCAACACCAACTGCTTCACCCATTTTCTTTAGCATATGGTCGGCAGGACCCAAAATTTTATTATCGGTTACCCCAAGCATGCGTTCGGCTTCAGCATAGTGCTGTGGCATTTCATTTTTCCAGTCCGCTGCATCGGCCCATGTGCCTTCGTCCCAAATATGTTCAGGTGGAACAAGCAGGGTGTTGGCATAGGTAATTGAACCCCCACCGACAGCATTCCCGCAAATAATGGTGACATGGCGGAAAAAACGCATATTAAAATAACCGAAAAGTTTCATGCCCGGGCGCCAAATCCAGCGACGGGTATTCCAGTTATTTTTAGCAAAATCTTTAGCTTCCCAGCGTCGCCCCATTTCCATTACAGCAACAGAGTAGCCTTTTTCGGTTAGACGGCAAGCAGAAACACTACCACCAAAGCCTGAACCAATAATGAGGTAATCATAGTCATAATTGTTTGTTGTCATGCCGAGGACTCCTCTCTGGCGATATTTTTATATTGACTGTGTATGTTTATCAATGAATTGCCCAATGCGCTCAATCGAGTCATTAGATTCGTTTAGTATACCCGCGTGGAATTGAAAAACATGTCCGACTCGGTCATAAACCTTCAAGTTCGTCGGAATACCATACTTTTCGGTTTGTTCAGCAAGGCGTTTTGCATCATCTAATAAAACTTCTTCGGTACCGACATGAATTAGAATATGAGGTAATCCAGTTAAGTCGGCATAGAGTGGGGAACAGGTTGGATCGGTTGCCGATTTTTGGCCGCAATAGTTTTTTGCACACCAAGCTAACCAGTCCTCTGACAACATCGCATCTTGAGCAGCATGAGTTTTTATTGTGCTTCCAGAGAGGCTTAAGTCAACCCAAGGTGAAAGTAAAACTAATGCTGCTGGTAAAGGCAATCCCGCATCCCGTATCGCAATTGCAGTACTTAAACTCAGTCCGCCACCAGCTGAGTCACCAGCGATTACGAGTTTTTTCGGGTCTTGCCCTTGGGCAAGTAAAGCTTTGTAGACTGCAACTACATCTTCAATAGCAGAAGGGTTGGTATGCTCTGGGGCTAGGCGATATTCAGGTAACCAGACTTGTGCTTGAGCTGCATGTCCAATTTGAGCCGCAAGCTTAGTGTGACTTTTTGAGCTACCCACCACATAGCCACCGCCATGTAAATACAAGATGCCGAGGCCTGATTGAGTCGTTTTGGGGTGAATATGGACTGTCGGTACTTGAGCAATTGTTTGCTTTTTTGTTTTATAGCCACGTGGCCCAAGCACAATTGCACTGGCTGCATCACTACAAAAACGTTGTAGCTTTAGTGGCGTTTTAGGGGATAAAGCTGGACGTAGCGTGGTACGAATAGTCCATGCAAGAAGCTGCTTCATAATAAGGACTCATACTAAGCATGTTAGATTAATCAGCATCTCTTAAGATTAAGAGCATGCTGACCACTATTTTTATTTTGCTGATTTGTTGAGTAGGCGAGTTTGCCAAGCAGTCGCGACTGCAAAGATCTTTTGATAGCCTTGCGGAAGAATACGCTGAATCACATCAACGGCTTTTGCATCGGCTCCAATGAGTAAACGGCGATGATTCTTGCGAACAGCTTCCAAAATTTGTTGAGCTGCATCATCAGCAGGGGTGCGAAGTAATTTATCGAAAGCATCCTGACTTTTTAGAGGGTCCATTCCCAAAGACTGGACGCTATTATTCATGCGGGCAGCTTTGGCAATATTGGTGCGAATACCACCCGGATGCACACAGGTCGCGCTCACACCAGCATTTTGTAAATCGAGTTCTTGGCGTAGGGATTCAGTGAAGCCACGAACGGCAAATTTACTGGCGTTATAAGCACTTTGAGTCGGTTGAGCTGTTAAGCCAAACATACTAGAAATATTAATAATATGTCCGTCACCACTTTGCTTTAAGTAAGGCAAAAATTCTTTGGTGCCATAAACTACGCCCCAAAAATTAATCCCAATGAGCCATTCAAGATCTTCATAGCTCACACCTTCAGCCGTACTACCTATTGCGACACCAGCATTATTAAAAATCAGGTTAACTTGGCCATGCTCATCTACCACTGCCTTTGCCCAAGTTGCAACCTCACCACGTTTAGCCACATCAACTTTTTGAGTGGTGACTTTGACAGAATAGGGTGCTAATAGCTCGACTGTTTTGGCTAACCCGGCTTCACTAATATCAGAAAGTGCCAGATGGCAACCTTGTTTTGCGAGTGCTATTGCAAGTGCTTGTCCAATACCAGAGCCAGCACCTGTCACAGCTGCCACTTTATTTTTAAAAGACTTCATAAAATTCTCCGTTTATTTTTCTCATTTCCTATGGTGAAGCTTGTTTAAGAAATAGCCGAAACTTGAGTGTAGTTTTCAACATCGAAGCGACGAGTGCGTTGTCGATATTCAAGAGTAAAACCTGGCCAGTTATTGGTATTTTTGCCATCAGCAGTCTGATACCAACTGGTACAACCTTGTGCCCAGACAGTTTTTTTCATTTTTTCTTGAATGCTTTGATTAAACTCATGTTGAACCTCTGCACGAACATTGGTGAACAGAAGTTTGTTTTGTAGGGTTGTTTGAATGGCATCTAAAATATAATTCACTTGGCTTTCAATCATATACACAATTGAGTTGTGCCCAAGATTGGTGTTTGGACCATAAAGCATAAAGAAGTTTGGAAAGCCGCTTACAGTTAAACCGAGATAAGCTTCTGCACCATCTTTCCAAGTATCTTTTAAGGTGCGACCATTAAGACCTTTAATCTGCATGGGTGCCATAAATTCTGTTGCGGCAAAGCCCGTACCATAAATAATGGTGTCTACTTCACGCAGATTTCCTTCCGTATCTAAAATGCCGTTTTCGGTAATTTCTTGAATGCCATTATTAATCACATCGACATGAGGCTGAGTCAGCGTTTCATACCAATGGTTAGAAATTAAAATACGTTTACAGCCAATTGGGTAATCCGGCATTAAGCGATGACGCAACTTTCCATCTTTAACGACTTTACGAATGTGGCGTTGGAATAAATATTCCACCAAAGGCATTTCATTGAGTGAAGTTGTAAAAGCAAGTAGGCGAATTTCATGATGACCATATTGCAAAGCACGGTCTAGACTTTGCAAAATCGGCAGTTTACGGAAAGCTTTTTTCTCTAAAGGTTGGTAAACCCGATCTGGTTTAGGAATAACATACGGTGCCGAGCGTTGATAAACGTTTAGATGTGCTACCTGTTTGGCAATTTCAGGTACGAACTGAATTGCGCTTGCACCTGTACCAATCACAGCAACACGTTTGCCAGTTAAGTCATAATCATGATCCCAACGTGCTGAGTGAAATGCCTTACCTTTAAAGTTTTCAATCCCTTTAAGTTTTGGATAAGCAGGGCGGTTAAGTTGGCCTACCGCGCCCACTAAGAATTCAGCTTCAAACTGTTCGCCAGTCATGCTTTGAATGTGCCATACACCTTGCAAAGCATCAAATTCGGCACTGGCTATTTCAGTATTAAATTGAACATGTGGACGAATGTCATATTTATCGGCACAGTGGCGTAAATATTGATAAATCTCTTGAGATGTTCCGTAGCGATTTTTCCAGCCAAGTTCTTGCTCAAAAGAAAAGGAATACAGATGAGAAGGCACATCACATGCAGCGCCCGGATACGTATTGTCACGCCAGACACCGCCGACATCGGCAGCTTTTTCAAATAGGGTAAATTGTTCAAAACCTGCTTGTTTGAGACGAATGGCAAGTCCTAGACCACCAAAGCCAGTGCCAATAATGGCAATGCGTACATTTTTATTTGAATTAGTAGACGAATTAAACATGGCTGCTCTAAATCCTTAAAAACAGTGAGCGAAAAATCGCAATTTCCTGTATGCAGAATAGACGTTTATTAACTTGATTTAGAGGATGGATGAGGACAAAATATTGTGATTCGAGGACATTCTGAGCAATACAGTGAAGTATGCATGGGCTTTTGAACGCAGTGTACATAGTGTTCGGTTAATGGCTGATTTTGCGGTGGAATCAGGTATTTCTTATCAGACGATTTTAAAAGGGACTGGGCTTAGCCAACAACAATTACTCGACCCAAATATGGTGGTGACAGGCCATCAGGAATTAGAGCTCATTCAGAACTTGGTTGAGCAACTAGGAGACAGGCCGACATTAGGCTTAGAAGTGGGAACACGCTATCATTTCACCACATTTGGGCCATTAGGTATGGCTCTGATGAGTAGTGCTAGCATTCGTGAAGCACTAGATTTGGCTTTAACCTATTTTACTTTAACTTTTGCGTTTACCCGCTTTGATGTATCCGATACACCACAGGGCGTCCGCATTGAAATTGATGAGCAAGATATTCCCTTATCAGTCCGTCAATTTATTATTGAACGAGATGCCGCTGCGCTCATTACGGTACAACGAGATTTGGTGCAGGATAACTTTTGCCAGTATTTGGCTTTTTCTTTCCAACTCAAAGGTGATGTTCAGCCTTATCAAGACTTATTTGGCGTAATACCAGCATTTGGCTCAGCTAAAAGCTTTGTAATTCTTGATCCACAAAAAGTAGATCAAAAGCTACTTATGGCAAATGATTTGGTGCTATATACAGCCGAAGAACAGTGCCGCCAAATATTGGAGAAACGCCAATCACAAAATAAATTTACAACCTTGGTGCAACAGCAACTTATGAATGTGCGAGGGGAAATGCCTTCTATGGAAATAGTCGCTGACCGATTGCATTTAAACGTTCGTACTTTACGCCGTCACTTGGCATCGGAAGGAATGACTTTTATCCAGATTCGTGAAGAGGTTAGACAGGTCTTAGCAGAGCAATATTTGGCATTACCCAAAACTTCGGTTGAACAGATTGCCGAGTGGCTAGGTTATGCAGAACCTGCCAGTTTTATTCATGCTTATAAAAGATGGCATGGGAAAACACCTCATGCCATGCGGCTTAACAACCAATAAAACTATCTTTATTTCTTCAAACGTAGATGCAGTAAGCGTGTTGCCGATGTATGGCGTATATTGTCTGCGCGATTATAAAAATAACGTTCAGTGATTGCCTCACCAGATAGGTCTTCTACGACTTCAAAACCCATTTTTTCAACGGCCTGATGCAAATCTGAGGGTTTAAATTGGCCTAATAAAGGTTCTTTCAGTAAATGGGTAAACTGTGCAACGCCCATACTTCCAAGTCGCTCAATACCCTTTAATTCCTGAAAATCAGTTGAATAATCGAGTACTAATTCACTACTGTTTGCAGCAAATTCAGCAATACTTTTTAAAGTTTGCAGGGTCGTTTGCGGGTTTAAATAATGAGTTGTGCCTAACCATGAAAAAAAAGCAGGAACAGATGAATTATAGACACTTCTAGTCAGAGCTTCAGAAATAGATTCTTTTTCAAAGTTAATGGCAACAAATTCAATCGTGGAGGGGAGTTCGCCTAGCTTTTTGAGCTTGGTTTGTTTAGTCGCTTGAGTATCTGGATGATCGACTTCAAAAATTTTTAACGTTGGATAATGCTGTGACTCACGTAGTACAAAAGAGTCTAGACCAGCACCCACTAATACATATTGTTCAATATTGTGTTGAACAGCCTGATCCAGTAAGTCTTCGGCATAACGAGAGCGACCGACCACTTGCCCAGTAAGTAAACCTAAAGTGCGGTTTAAAACTGAAGAATTCATCACTTTAACAATCAGCGGGTTAGAGAGCAGTTTTTTCCAGCCTTTACTCGTTAGTTCAAAAGCATAAGGATCTGAAAATACAGGGTTCGTCGTATTTTTAAAGTGATTTGCGCGTAAGGCAGCAGCAGCTTCGGCAGTACGGCTTGATTGACCTTCTTTCATCTTTAACCTGTTCTTTTATTTCTTGAAGATTCAATGAAGAAAGCAGTGTATTTTATAAAAAACAAAAATACACTGCTCATTCCTAACAACGGATTTGGTCAAAATTACAAGTTAATGTGTTTTTGACGTTTGATATGTGACTTCATAATCTTTTAAATCTAGATTTTTCAAACGTTGTTTTAGCTTTTTCAATGACCACGGCCATGCGGCAAAGTTGCGACCGTTGGCATCAAGGTAATAACTCTTACAGCCACCGCTATTAAATACCGTTGTTTGTAAGTGCTTTTGCACCAAGTCGTTGTGCTTTTTAATTACATCAGACTTAACGTTTAACTTGCTAATTCCTTTATTTTTAATTTTCAATAAGCCATCTACGATATAGTCGAGTTGTGCTTCTGCCAAACCAATAAAAGAGTCATAGACAAGTACGTTAGGACCTAAAATTAAAAATGCATTTGGCACATTTTCAATGTTGGTTCCTAAGTAAGCTTCTGGTGAAGTGTTTTTCCATAAATCATTTAAACGTTGTCCTTTTTCATTAAACACACGTTTACCGATAGGTGGGTGCGATACTTCAAAACCTGTACCCCAAATAATCACATCAACTTCGTGGCGCTCACCATGTGCAGCAATAACAGTATTGCCTTCAACTTTTACTAAACCATGAGGAATCAGAGTCGTGTTTGGTGCTTGTAGTGCAGGGTAGTAATTGTTAGCAAACAAAATACGTTTACAGCCAATATCAAAATTAGGCGTTACGTTTTTGCGTAACTCAGGGTCTGCAATTTGAAGTTTAAGTAATTGCTTACCCAATACATTGACTGGTTTTAGCGCAAGTGGATTACGTAAACCAAAGTTAATTGCATTCAACGTTAGCGCTACACTTTTACGCCAGCTCGCTTGAATAGACGGATATTTAGCAATGACGGATTTACTCAACTCGCCCAAGTCGGTATCTGGTTTTGGCAGCACCCAAGGAGCTGTACGTTGGAACACAAACAGCTCTTTTGCTTTAGGTTGAATTTGTGGCACAAATTGGATGGCAGATGCACCCGTACCAATCACGGCAATACGTTTACCAGTTAAGTCATAATCATGATTCCATTTCGCTGAATGGAACATTTCACCTGTAAATGTTTCTAAGCCTTCAAGACGTGGAATTTGAGCTTCGGTAATTGGACCTGTGGCAAAAATAACGGTTTTAGATAAATATTGACCAGTAGTGGTATCAAGTACCCATACATGACGTGAGTCATCCCACGCTGCGTTAAGCAACTCGTTGTTAAACTCGATTTTAGATGTAACATTAAATTCGTTACTCACATCTTCCAGATAACTTAGGATTTCTGGTTGGCGCGCAAATAAATGGCTCCATTTTGCACTCGGGGCAAATGAGTACGAATAAAGAGCAGAAGGTACATCACACCCACAACCTGGGTAGGTATTTTCACGCCAAGTACCACCTACACGTCCTGCTTTTTCAATAATTTTGTAGTTGGTATAGCCAACTTGGTCGAGACGAATCGCTGTTGCAATACCTGAAATGCCAGCGCCCACAATAAAAGTATCGAAAATATGCTGAGGTGAATTGACAGCTTTTTTTGCTGATGCATTTGTTTTCATTTGAGCAGTCATATGTGTACTACCTATAAATTTCTTATTTAAATAATTTGTAAGACGTACCAAGGAATTTGGTATACAAGCTTGGAGATGCACGTTTCATGAGCCAGAATAACTTCGCATCGATTTGAGGAATGGTATAAAGCTCATCCTGATCAAGACGGTTAAGAGTGAGTTTGGCGACGTCATCACTTGTGGTGAGTGCATAGTTCATAAGTGCATGGTCTGCAAGCTTCGAATAACGACCCGGAATACGACCATTTTTAATGATATTGGTGGGAACTAAAGTCGGGCACAGCACATTGACTTTAATATTAAACTTATGCAGTTCGGCCGAAAGTGTTTCAGATAGCGCACGTACACCCGCTTTAGTTACGTTATACGCGGTCATTTCTGGAGCAGCAGTGTAAGATGCCGCCGAAGCCACATTAATAATCGCGCCGTAACCTAACTTTTTAAACTTTGGTACAAAAGCATGACAACCATGAATAACACCCCAAAGGTTAATATTCATGACCCAGTTCCAGTCTTCTAGACTGAGTTCGTCAAACTTGCCACCCAAACCCACTCCAGCATTATTAATGACAAGAGTTACAGGGTGCCCAAGTAAAATTTCAGCAGTTTCAGCTAAATGATTTACTTGTTCTGCATTACCCACATCACAACGCATAGCAAAAGCTTTTGCGCCTTCTTGTTCAAGAAGCTTTACGGTTTCTTCTGCGGCTTCTAAATTAATATCTGCACATACTACGCTACCACCACGTTTTGCCAGTTCAATTGCAAAACTCCGACCAATTCCGCTACCTGCACCCGTCACGACGGCATAAGCTTTTTGGCTTGGTTTAACTCTCTTTTTGCCAAATAAAATCATGATTCATCCCGAAATAGATTTAAGGAAAACCAGCCATTGAGTAGTGACTGGTTACAAGCCAATTAAGACATGCGTACAGGAGGGGTAAATTCCTTCACAAAGTAAGGTGCAATTGCACCGCCTTCGCTTAGTAATTTGTTTTTGTAATATTCTAGATATTCAGTCGTATCATGATCATTTGGGTGGAAATCAGGGCGTAAGTAGTCAAGAATTTGACCAATGGTGCTACCAAATACGCCATCTTTTGGACCAAAAATAAGTCCTACACCTCGCCGAGCGTCTTTCCAGAATTTTCTAGTTAACATTTCCTGTGGCTTTCTTAAAACAGGAATAAACAAGGTAGTCGCAGGGATTAGACCTAAAATAGTGAACAAAGCTAAGAAGAAACCAGAAGCTCGTAGTGGGTAGCTACCATTAAGTAATTGATAAACATCGTAGGCAATATCTTTATGCTCGGATTCTTCAAGCATATGCCACATCCATAACGCACGACTTTTCGCATCGTCCGAATAGTAAAAGTTCTTCTCGTGCTTCATCATGTATTCAGCAAGTACAGCCGTAAAATGCTCAATACCAGCCATCATCGATAATTTCAGTGGTTGCGGGAATTTTAAAAACACATATTTGAAGAAGTTCTCGCCCAAGAAACGATATAAATCGACAGGGTACTCAACATCTTTAAGCGCATCGTTATATTCATTGTGCAATTTAGAGTGAATTGCTTCTTGACCAAT
The DNA here is from genome assembly GCF_000292385.1 of Acinetobacter sp. GG2. NCBI lineage: Bacteria > Pseudomonadati > Pseudomonadota > Gammaproteobacteria > Moraxellales > Moraxellaceae > Acinetobacter > Acinetobacter sp. GG2. The sequence continues at coordinate 53,250 of NZ_ALOW01000036.1, read as the reverse complement.
GAGGGAAGTAACGCGTTGCTTTAACACGGGGTCTTGAATAAATTCGCGGTGGTGACGAGCAGTTTCAATCACCAAATCTTCACCATAGGTTAGAAATACTGAAAGCGTAGCAAAAAAAATCGTCGCAAATTGGTTATCCATATAGAATCTGACATCAATTTCCTTTCCATCAAAACCAATATTTAAATGACGGATTGGGATAGATTTTTTACTGGCAAAATCTGGTAACTCGATTTCACGGTAAAATTTAATTTTGTTTAGTGATTTTTTAACTGTGGTCGAGATCATGGCGACACCTTCAGATCAATCAGTGATAGTGCGATGTTGTCGAAAACCAAAAAGCTTTGATTTCCAACAGGGCACTGTAAATTCCATTTTCAAAAAGCAGTTTTCTGCTTACTGAGTACGGTGATGTTGCTCCGTTATTTGTTTGATTATTTGACTGAATAACGGAAAAAGAGGCGAACTTGATAAAATGAATCAACCTCTTTTTAGATTTTTTCATGTTAATCTGAGTTTATGTTCGGATTCAATTCGGGTAACTTTTCAATTTATTTAAGCTTAAATCTAATGTATAAATAAAATAAAAAATTAGTTTAAAATTTTATTAATACATTGATTTTTATTTAAATATTTTAGTTTCCTTTAAAAGTAATTACCTATTAATAAAAGAACTCATAACTATGTTTTGCGATACCTCTAAAGAAATTGCATCATGAAATTTGACAAGTATTCGGATTTTGTTTTTTTATTAGGGTAGGGCTAAATTACATGCTAACCTGAGCTTATGTTCGGATTATTTATAAGAAAATATGTCTACGCGAAAACCCCGTCAGGCACGAGCCAAGGTTACTGTCGATACTATTATTGAAGCAGGTTTTATTGCAGTAGCATTGCATGGACCAAGTGGTACCACTACACGTCATATTGCAGAAATTGCAGGTGTGAGTGTTGGGTCACTTTATGAGTATTTTAAAAATAAAGAAGAAATTTATGATGCGATGAATCACTACTTTGTGAGTGAAATTCTCGATATGATTAAAGAGTTAACTCCTACAATTCTAGAGTTGGAGTTAGAGCCTGTTATCGAAATGATCTTTTATACATTTAGTGATTTGTTAAAGAAGAATAATGACCGTTACTTAACCGTTTTACGTTATGCAGGTGAGTTGCAATACGATAAATATATTCCAAAAATTGAACAGGCTTTAATGGAAGTCATCATGAAGTATATGATGCATAATCCAAAATATTTAAAAATTAATAACTTACCTGTCATTACTTACATTTGTATAAATAGCGGTATTTTTAACGTAGCAAGACATCTTATTTTACCTAACCCATTTATTAGTTTTGATGAAATGGTGCAAGGGTTAACCACTATGATCATGAGTTATATCAATACTGAAATGGCACGCTCGGAAGAACATTCATAGTTTTTAATTTCAATATATAAAAAAACACCTGCATATAACTATGCAGGTGTTTTGTTGATTATGGCATGGTTGGAACTTCTTCCGGACGCATATCAAAAATCAGAATTTCAGCATTATCACCATTAGTAAATGATAACTTGCCTCCATCACGAATTCGCGCAGCATCACCCGTGTTAAAGGTTTTACCGTTTACATCAATACGGCCTTTTGCCACATGTAGGTAAACATAGCGTCCTTCTGGAATTGCAAACTCAGCTGTTTCTTCACCGTCAAAAAGACCTGAATAAATATTAATGTCTTGTTTGATCGACAAAGTTTTTTCGTCACCTTTTGGCGAAATCATCAAGTGCAATTTACCGCGTTTGTCTTGCTCGGAAATATGCAATTGTTGATAGCCCGGTGTGGTGTTCACTTCGTTTGGAACAACCCAAATTTGCAAGAAGTGCACGTTTTCTTGTGCAGAGTGGTTAAATTCACTATGAGCAACACCACGACCTGCGCTCATTAATTGAATATCACCAGGCACAATCACCGAACCTGTACCCATTGAATCTTTATGTTCTAACGCACCTTCAAGCACATAAGAAATAATTTCCATATTGCGGTGAGGGTGAGTACCAAAACCTTTCGATGGAGCAACAGTATCATCATTAATCACAAGCAAATCTGAAAAGCCTACTTGTTTCGGGTCCCAATAATTTGCAAATGAAAACGTGTGTTTTGACTGTAACCAGCCATGATGTGCTGCACCACGCTCATGAGATAAACGCATATCAAACATGATTTATTATCCTCATTCAATTTTTTTCTCTGAATGCAGTTTATCGTTTTCATTTATGCAATGAAGCTCTAAAAACAGAAAGCTTGGTGTGATTTTTGGAACGCTGAAGTATTAAAATGATATACTATAAAAAATAGGCATAATGTTTCATTTATTATCTTTTTAAGCCATCTTTTTATCATTTTAGGACAAGTGTCCTTTATTTAAATCGTTATGAATAATATTAGCTTATATAAGTCGTTTGAAATAATCAAAAAATATTTAAATTGGCAAAAAGTTTCAATGTGGGTTGGCTTTTTTTGTCCTTGTTCGAGTAATGCATCAAGCGCACTATTTAACCTGATTTGGTGAATTTAACCTCGCTTAAGTTCATAAAACATGGCAAGGCAGATGTAACCGAGCAAATTTTTGTTCTAGAGCAGTTAAAGATTGCAAGAAATAATTTAAAGACAACTTTACCTGTTTGATTCGACGCTGCCTTGTATTTAACAAATTTTATAGGGTGTCAAAAAATGGTCGCTCAAGCTATCCGAAATATTATTTCTCCTAAATCAGTTATGGCTCAGTATCAAAAGATAGACTTTTCAAATAAAGGATCTATCCCAATCCGCCATCTAAATATCGGATTTGATGGCAAAGAAATTGATATCGAGTTTTACGTCAACAATCAGTTTGCAACTTTGTTCTTTGCAACGCTTTCGGTTTTTTTGACCTATGGTGAAGATCTTGTCATCGAAACTGCTCGCCATCACCGTGAATTTATTCAAGATCCGATTTTAAAACAGCGTGTTACTTCTCTTATTGGTCAAGAGGCTATCCATTCAAAATTGCATAATGAATTCAATGATGCAATTAAAGAGCTGGAATATCCGGTCGATTTATATCGTTTCTTAGGTGAAAACTTTTTTAAATATGTGTTTTTAAAATTCCCACAGCCATTAAAGCTTTCACTTATGGCAGGCATTGAGCACTTTACGGCAGTTCTCGCTGAATACATGATGAAGCATGAAAAGAACTTTTATTATACCGACGATGCGAAAAGCCGAGCGTTATGGATGTGGCATATGCTTGAAGAGTCTGAGCACAAAGATATTGCTTATGATGTCTATCAGGTTTTGAACGGTAACTATCCATTGCGTGCAACAGGTTTTCTAATGGCTTTCATTACCATTTTAGGGCTTATTCCAACCGCAACATTATTTGTGCCTGTACTGCGTAAGCCACAAGAAATGCTAACCAGAAAATTTTGGAAAGATGCACGTCGTGGCGTCAACTTAATTTTTAGTCCAAAAGATGGCGTATTCGGTAGCACCGTTGGCCAGATTCTGGATTATTTACGTCCAAGCTTTCATCCAAATGATCATGACACAACTCAATACCTTGAGTACTACAAAAAGAAATTACTTAACGAGGGCGGTGCAATTGCACCTTACTTTGTGAAGGAATTTACTCCACCAGTTCGTGCAGTTTCATAAGGCTGTTGGTCAGCGCAGTAATACCCAAATTACTGCCGTCTCCCTAAAGTTTTTTAGGATTTACTATGATTCTATTTGGTAAGAAAGACCAGCCTAGCCGAAACGCATATGCTGTTGTGACAGGGGCAGGGAGTGGAATTGGCCGTAGCTTTGCACTTGAATTGGCAAAACGCGGTGGCAACGTGGTATGTGCGGATATTAATTTAGAAGCTGCTGAAGAAACCGTAAAGTTAGTTGAACAGCTTGGACAAAAAGCTTTTGCAGTCAAGTGCGATGTTGGACAAGCAGAACAAGTACAGGTTTTGGCTGATCAAGCAGAGCAATTATTAGAGCATCCGGTAACACTGATTATTAATAATGCTGGCGTAGGTCTAGGCGGCAAATTTGATGAAATGAGCTTGGAAGACTGGAAGTGGTGTATGTATGTAAACCTATGGGGTGTTATTCATGGTTGTCATGCATTTGTGCCAAAGCTCAAAAAATTAGGTTACGGCGCAATTATTAATGTAGCTTCAGCCGCATCTTATACTGCAGCACCAGAAATGAGTGTCTATAACGTAACGAAAGCGGGTGTATTGGCATTATCAGAAACCCTTTCAGCTGAGCTTCGCAAATTCAATATTAAAGTGAATGTGCTGTGCCCGACTTTGGTTCCGACAAATATCATTAAAAATGGTCGTATTCCAGGGCGCTATTCAAAACTTGCAGATCATGCACTCATGAATTATGCCATGACCACCAGTGATGCAGTTGCAACATTAACATTGAACCGATTAGATCGAGGGCAGCTCTATACCACGCCACAGATCGACGCCAAATTATTCTGGCTTATGAAAAGAACGTCACCAACGCTATATGCAAAGTTCCTTGGGCTTTCGTATCAGTTATTTAAATAAAATTTTGTATAGGCAGAAAATTATGGTCACTAAACCTAGAACAAATACGCGTACACGTAAAACCCAAGAAGTTGCACATATTTATGACACTTTTATTGTCGGTGCAGGTATTTCTGGCTTAGCTGCTGCAATTAAGCTAAATGAAGCAGGCTTAACCAATTTTAAAATTATTGAAAAAGCGAGCCGCGTCGGTGGTACTTGGCGTGAAAACACGTATCCGGGTTGTGGTTGTGATGTTCCATCATCGCTTTATTCTTACTCCTTTGCGCCAAGTGCAAAATGGAGTCACTTATTTGCACGCCAACCGGAAATCTTAAGTTACTTAGAAGATGTAAGCCGTGAGTTTGATATTGAATCCTTAATTGAATTTAATACTGAACTATTAAAAGCAGAATGGGACAGTCTAGAAAATGTCTGGAAACTCGAGACAAGCTCTGGTTTATATATCGCTAAAACAGTCCTATTTGCTACTGGTCCAATTACTGAAGCTCAGATACCACGTCTTGAGGGTTTAGATACTTTTACTGGTGAAATGTTCCATTCAGCGAAATGGAACCATGATTATGATTTAACTGGTAAACGCATTGCCGTGATTGGTACTGGTGCATCTGCCATCCAGTTTGTGCCACAAATCCAACCTAAAGCAAAAGAGCTGTTTGTGTTCCAGCGTACAGCACCTTGGGTACTGCCAAAACCAGATACCGACTTGGGTGAGTTAAGTAAATCCGTCATTGCTAAGTATCCAGCTATTCAAGCGACTTGGCGACAGACTGTGGCGGGTACTTTAAATGTCATTAATTTTGGCTTACGCAATCCAAAAGCTTTAAAGCCTGTCAATTTTGCTGCGAAACAACTATTAAAGTTGCAAATTAAAGATCCGGTTCTACGTCAAAACGTAACACCTAATTTTGATATTGGTTGTAAACGTATTTTATTTGCCAATAACTACTATCCAGCGTTACAGGCATCTAACACTACACTTATTCCACATGGTCTGGTTAAAGTTGAAGGCAATACTGTTATTGCTGCCAATGGTGAACGTCACGAAGTTGATGTGATTATTTGGGGCACGGGTTTTGAAGTGTCTCATCCACCAATTGGTAAACGTGTACACAATGAGCAAGGACAATGTTTGGCTGATCTTTGGAAAGACTCTTCACCAGAAGCTTACTTAGGTACCAATATTGAAAATGTGCCGAATGCATTTCTTATGCTAGGACCTAATGTGTTGGTTTACGACTCCTTTATTGGTCTTGCTGAAGCACAACTGCAATATATTGTTGATGGTTTGCTACAAATGAAGGCAAAGGGCATTGCTAAACTTTCCGTTAAGTCAGAAGTGATTAAAAAGCATAATGAGCTTGTACAAAAACATCTGCAAACCACTGTATTTAATAGTGGCGGATGTAAAAGTTACTATCTCGATGCTAATGGCCGTAATTTTGCCGCATGGCCATGGTCTTTGAAAAAACTTAGACAGCGTTTAAAACATTTAAAGTTAGAAGAATATGAAGTGGTGTATGAGGCTGATTTGATAAAGGCAAAACCTAAAGTTGAAAAAATTGTCGGTTAATTAATTTATAAATGCCCATTTTGATTGATTGAAATGGGCTTTTTATTATTTGGGAATTGAATAAATAAATTAAAATTCAATCAATAATATAGTGAAGTTAAATTGAAAAATAAATTTAAATATACTTAAAAATAAAAGAGGGAAAGCAGTGTATATAAGTTTTTAATAAAAAAATATAGTGATTTTTAAAAATGAATTTTTAAGTGAAAAGTTTCCTTTTTAAGCTTTTTTAAAATTGTAAATTAGAAAATATTTTTTATATCAATAGCTTGAGTGATTGGTAATTATTGTAAATAAATGTGAAAGTATTCACAAACTGGTTATTTTTTGTTAAGATCATTAACATTAAAAACATAGAGATAATAATAATGATCAATAAAGTATTAATAGTGTTGTGTGTGAGTATCGTGTTTGTATTAGGGTATTGGGCGTATTTAGATAGCCAAAATAAAAAACACCAAGAACTTATGCGAATTATTCAAGAAGCAGAAAAAAATTTGCAAACGATTGAGCGAAATCCTAATCGTGTTAGTCATAGCAATTTAGCTTCTTATACTTTGCAAAACTATCTCAGTGATAAAAAAGTTTTTTTCTAGTCAAAACTGTTGTTGTAATTTGCTTTAAAAAAAGACTGTCATTGGTCATATCTTTTCATAAATTTTGATCATGTTGCGATTGAATCTGTTAAACTTATTTAACGTATAGTAAAAAAGCTGCATAGGGGTTATGCAGCTTTTTTGTGTTTCAAGAGGGGCTGTGTCTATTTTCTATGTATGAAATCAAAATTCAAATGAGTGGCATATTTGTTGCTTCATCTATTTGAGGTTTTTGTTTAGAGATCTGATCAGAAAAACAAGATTGCTCAGATACCTACATAGAAGTACATATTCCACAGCTCAGATTTTGCATAGAGGCTACTTATGGCGGCGCCCAATTCTTCGGCAGGCTGGTTAGAGCGTTTATTTAAGTTAAGCGACAATAAAACCACGTTTCGAACAGAAGTTCTTGCTGGTGTAACTACGTTTTTAACGATGTGTTACATCATCATTGTCAATCCACTCATTTTATCTGAAACCGGCATGGATCATGGCGCCGTATTCGTTGCAACCTGTTTGGCGGCAGCAATCGGTTGTTTAGTGATGGGTATTATTGCCAATTATCCAATTGCATTGGCACCGGGCATGGGGCTTAACGCTTATTTTACCTATTCGGTATGTATGGGCATGGGAGTGCCATGGCAGACGGCTTTAGCAGCTGTTTTTGTTTCAGGAATTGTCTTTCTTGCTATTAGCTTCTTTAAAGTTCGTGAAGCGATTGTCAATGCAATTCCAATGTCGCTTAAATTTGCGATAGGCGGGGGTATTGGTTTATTCCTTGCACTTATTGCGCTAAAAAATGCCGGCATTATTGTTGCCAATCAAGCGACATTGGTAGGTTTGGGTGATATTAAACAGCCTACAGTGTTGTTGGCTTTATTTGGATTTTTATTGATTGTAGTTTTACATCAGCTTAAAGTTCGCGGTGCCATCATTATTAGTATTTTAGTCGTTACAGCAATTGCGACCGCTTTAGGCTTGAATCAATTTAAAGGTGTAGTAGGTCAAATCCCTTCAATTGCACCAACATTCATGCAAATGGACTTTAAAGGCCTGTTTACTGCAAGTATGGTCGGTGTCATCTTCGTATTCTTCATTGTTGACTTGTTTGACAGTACGGGTACTTTGGTTGGCGTTTCACACCGCGCAGGGCTTTTAAAAGATGGTAAATTACCACGTTTGAAAAAAGCATTATTTGCTGACTCTACGGCTATTGTTGCTGGTGCAGCATTAGGTACTTCATCAACTACGCCATATATCGAATCAGCTTCAGGTGTAGCGGCAGGTGGGCGTACTGGTTTAACTGCAGTCGTTGTTGCTGTTTTATTTATCTGCTGTTTATTTTTAGCTCCTCTTGCTCAATCTGTGCCAGGTTTTGCAACAGCCCCAGCTTTATTATTTATCGGTGTACTTATGATCCAAGGGATCACGCACATTGATTGGGATGATATTACAGAAGCTGTTCCAGCCTTTTTAACGATTGTATTTATGCCATTCGCGTATTCAATTGCAGATGGTATTGCAATGGGCTTTATCAGCTATGCATTAGTTAAACTATTCACAGGTAAGGCAAAAACTGTTCCATACATGGTGTGGATTATTGCTGCTCTTTGGGTATTTAAATTTATCGCTTTTGGCGGTTAATACGATTTTTTATAATTTCCTTCTAGAACTATATTTCGTAATCGTTATATAAGAAGGAAGTTATTGAAGGGTGTGTTACCACACCCTTTTTTCTTTAGATGTGGAGTTAATATGAATCAAGTCGAGCTGATTCAGGCCTTACCAAAAGCCGAGTTGCATGTGCATATTGAAGGGACATTTGAACCTGAATTAATGTTTGCTATTGCACAGCGTAATCAGATTCAGATTCCTTACAAATCTGTTGAAGAAGTAAAGCAAGCTTATAACTTTCATAATCTTCAATCATTTCTAGATATTTACTATGCTGGTGCAAATGTTCTTGTTCATGAGCAAGATTTTTATGATTTAGCATGGGCATATTTTGAGAAATGTGCAGAAGATCGTGTCGTTCATACAGAAATGTTCTTTGACCCGCAAACCCATACTGACCGTGGTGTTGCTTTTGCGACAGTAATCAATGGACTTAAACGTGCATGTGCTGATGCAAAAGCTAAATTTGGTATTAGCTCTCAGCTCATTATGTGTTTCTTGCGTCATTTAAGCGAAGAAGCTGCATTTGAAACGCTTGAGCAAGCTTTACCGTTTAAAGAAGACATTATTGCCGTAGGGCTTGATTCAAGTGAAGTAGGTCATCCACCAGCTAAATTTGAACGTGTTTTTGCTAAGGCACGTGAAGAAGGCTTCTTAATCGTGGCTCACGCAGGCGAAGAAGGCCCACCTGAATATGTATGGGAAGCTTTGGACTTGCTTAAAGTAAACCGTATTGACCACGGCGTGCGTTCTGAAGAAGACGAACAATTAATGGCTCGTTTAATTAATGAAAAAATGCCATTAACCGTTTGCCCTTTAAGTAACTTAAAGCTATGTGTTGTTAAGGATATGAAAGATCACAATATCCGTCGTCTGTTGCAAAAAGGCGTACACGTGACTGTTAACTCGGATGATCCTTCATATTTTGGTGGATATATGAATGATAACTTCGTTGCTATTCAGCAAGCCTTAGATTTAAGTAATGATGAGTTGAAGCAACTCGCAATTAACTCTTTTGAAGCCTCTTTCATTTCAGATGAAGATAAACAAAAGTGGATTTCAGAAATCCAAAAAATCTAAATAAAAAAACCGCCTTTAATAGGCGGTTTTTTTTAATATTGAATTTATTTAGGTTGTTTGGTCATGCTGTTTAAAACATTGTCTTTATCCACAAAGTGATGTTTTAAAGCTGCCAGAACATGTCCAACAATAAGCAGGCCTGCAAACCATGAAATATAAATATGTAATGGTTTAACGATAGCTAAAAGTTCATCATTTTTTTGAACTAAACGTGGAATATCAAATAAATATAAAACTGGAGCAGGGTGGTCTGCACTCCAGCTAAATAAACAGCCAGTAATAGGTAGCGCCACTAAAATCACATAGAGTAATAAATGTCCAATGTGAGCCAAAGTTTTCATTGTTGGTGACATGGTGTCGGGCAACTTTGGGGCTGGATGGGTGTAACGCCAGAAAAGGCGAATAACCACTAAAAAGATAATGGTTGTGGCAATGTTTTTATGCAGTGTAATGACATCACCTTTAATGGTACTAGTGTCGTAACTTAAAAAATTTCCACTGTAGAAACCAATCACCCAAGCCGTAATGAAAATGATTGCCATAACCCAATGCAAAATCTGTGCAGTGCGGGTGTAGTATTGAGAGGATGAGGCAGGCATAAAAGACCCTAATTTTTTGTCATTTTAGCGCTAGATTTTATGGTAAAGCAGTATTTTTGAGAAATGTTGTTCTCGTAACGGAGCGTACTATAAACAGAACGATTTAGCTGAAGCACATGATTAAATCAAACTGGAGTGTAGGAAAATTAGATTGCATAAATGCATCAATTTATTTGTTTCTTCTAAGCACGAGTTTAGGCAAAATACGCGCTGCTTACGTTCGATCAAAGGAAAAATGATGAAAAAATTGATGCTTGCTGTGGCACCAGTTGTTTTAGCTTTAACTGCATGTGCAACCACGCCTGGAGCAGGTTCTGCAGAAACTACAACTCAACAGTTAGGTATGGCTGCATTGAAAGTTGCTGTAAATGCGAAATGTATTACAGAAATTAATAATGTTCCTGCATGGAAAACAGCAACAAAGCTTATGACGGCTGAACAACGTGATAGTATTCAAACTAATGTTTGTGGCTGCGTAAGTGAAAAGGCACCAAACAGTGTTACTGCAGTTGATTTGGCTACTGCTGCACTTGACCCAGCTGCACGTGCAACAATAGTAACCCAAGTCGTTTCTAATACTGTAAATGCTTGCGTGGCTGAAGCTTTACAAAAGTAATTAATAATTTAATTTTCAAAGAAGGCTGACTCATATTGATCGGCCTCTTTTTTTCATTGGAGTATACATGTTCGTTGCAGGTGTAGATGAGGCGGGGCGAGGCCCATTAGTGGGGTCGGTTGTTGCCGCAGCTGTTATTTTAGATCCGGAAAATCCGATTTTAGGACTAAACGATTCTAAAAAATTAACTGAAAAAAAACGTGAAAAGTTGTTTATTGAAATTCAGGAAAAAGCTTTAGCATGGTCAATTGCGGAAGCGACGCATGCAGAAATTGATGAGCTAAATATCCTACAAGCAACATTTCTAGCAATGAAGCGAGCAGTGGACGGCCTTAAAACACTGCCTGAAAAAGTTATTGTAGATGGCAACCAAATTCCCAAAGGAATCATTATTCCTTGTGAAGCAATTGTTGGTGGAGATGCGAGCCACGCCGAAATTAGTGCTGCCAGTATCTTGGCAAAAGTCACACGTGATCGCCAAATGGCAGAATTAGATCAACAGTATCCATTATTTGGATTTGCCAAACATAAAGGCTATCCAACAAAAGCACACTTTGAAGCGATTGCAGCTCACGGGGTGATCGATCAACACCGTCGTAGTTATGCACCAGTAAAACGTGCATTAGGACTATAAATTTATATACTCCCAAAAAAAATTTAAAGCGACTAGAAAGTCGCTTTAATTAGGGAGAGAATAACTTCATACTAACGATTGAAGTTTTTCTGTGCATAATTATCATCTTCATATGAAACTTGATAATCTTGATCAAGATGTTGAAGGTGTTCATGCATTGCACGTTCATGTTGAATACGTTGATAAATTTCTTCGCGATGAACAGAAACCTCTTTTGGCGCATTCACACCAATTCGAACCTGGTTTCCTTTGACGCCAAGCACAGTAACACTGACTTGATCCCCAATCATTAATGTTTCCCCGACACGGCGGGTCAGAATCAGCATGTTTATCTCCTTGCTAAACGCTTAAAACTGCAATATTGGTACCCAAATAAAAGCTCAACCTCAGTTTTCAGTCAGATTCTAACAGAAATATGAGAACAAAGTCATATTTTGATAATCACTGCCAAAAAACTTTCCGTTTAATATAACAGAGCCGCTATAAAAAAAACTATAGCGGCTCTGTGTTTTCTTTGATTATTGTCGGACAAGTAAACATTTTTTAATGAATTCTTGACCGTTTGGTAAAATTAAGCGCGGGCGCTGCTTTCACCATGTTCGCGGTCTAAACCAAATGCGGTATGTAGGCAACGAACTGCAAGTTCAAGGTATTTCTCATCAATAATGACAGAAACTTTAATTTCAGAAGTTGAAATCATAAGGATGTTAATGCCTTCATCAGCAAGGGCAGTGAACATTTTGCTCGCTACACCTGCGTGTGAACGCATACCAACACCAACGATAGATACTTTAACGATGTCATCACGTGTTGAAACTTCACGCGCGCCAATATTTTTAGCAGTTTCGTTTAAGATTTTTTCAGCTTTCGCTAAATCAACACGGTTTACAGTGAAAGTGAAATCTGTTGTGCCATCTTCTTCAACATTTTGCACTATCATATCGACTTCGATATTGGCATCACTTACTGGTGATAAGATTTTAGAAGCAATACCTGGTTCATCAGGCACACCTAAAATCGTTAATTTTGCTTCGTCACGGTTAAAAGCAATACCTGCAATGATTGGCTGTTCCATATTGTCTTCCGCCTCAGTCGTAATGAGTGTACCTACATTTTCTTTAAATTCGTCGTCAAAAACGCCATCGTTGTCATTATCAAAGCTTGATAATACACGTAAAGGAACTTGATATTTCCCAGCAAACTCTACTGAGCGAATTTGTAAAACTTTAGAACCTAATGATGCCATTTCTAGCATTTCTTCAAAAGAAATACGGTCGATTTTTTTGGCTTTAGGAGCAACACGAGGGTCAGTGGTGTAAACGCCATCTACATCGGTATAAATCTGACATTCGTCAGCTTTTAAAGCAGCAGCAAGAGCAACACCAGAAGTATCTGAACCACCTCGGCCTAGTGTTGTGGTATTTCCATTTGCATCAAAGCCTTGGAAACCAGCAACCACAATAACACGGCCTGCATCTAGGTCATTGGTCATGACATCTGTATCAATAGACTCGATACGCGCCTTGGTAAATGCACTGTCAGTTTTAATACCGACTTGACGTCCGGTATAGGATTTAGCTTCCACACCAATCGAATTAAGTGCCATAGCTAACATGGAAATCGTCACCTGTTCACCGGTTGAAACCATTTGGTCTAACTCACGTGGGTCAGGTGTTTCGATAATGGCTTTAGCGAGGGCAAGTAAGCGGTTTGTCTCACCACTCATTGCAGATACGACCACAACAACCTTGTGACCGTGATCATGCCAACGCTTCACACGACGAGCAACATTTAAAATGCGCTCGGGGGTACCCATAGAAGTACCGCCATATTTTTGAACGATTAATGCCATAGTTGTTCCATATAAGCCATGACCCTGAGAGGCTTTTCAGGGTCAGTTACACAAAAAGTGAAGTCTTATTTTTGTTCAAGCCAAGCAGGCAATGCTGCAATAACTTGTCCAAACTTCTCGTTAAGTGGCGCGCCACCTTGTGCTAAGTCAGGTTTACCACCACCTTTACCACCTAACTCAGTTGCTAGATGTTTGATGATGTCACCTGCTTTTAGATTTGCAGTGTATTGCGACGCGACTGATGCAAGCAGGCTGACCTTGTCACCCTCTACACCTGCTAACACAATCACTGCATTCTCTAATTTTGATTTCACACTGTCATGCAAGTTGCGAAGCGCTTTTGCATCAACACCTTGAACAGTAGTGATAAGCGTTTGACGATCAGCAATCGTTTGTACCTGATCAATCAAGTCAGCCGCTTGGAAGTTTGCCAATTTCTGGTTGAGTTGTTCAATCTGCTTTTGTAATGCAGAAACCAATTCCACATTAGCTTGAACACGCTCAACTGTTTGGTCTTTCTGTGCTTTTAGTAAGCTATTAATGTGCTGAATATCATTATCAGCTTTTTGTACCACTTCTAACGCTTTAGTACCAGTTACTGCTTCAATACGACGTACACCAGCAGCTACACCACCTTCAGAAGTGATTTTGAATAAACCAATATCACCTGTACGTTTTACGTGAATACCACCACAAAGTTCAATTGAGAAGTTCTTCTCATCAATGACTGAACCCATAGAGAGTACACGTACTTCATCGCCATATTTTTCACCGAACAACATCATTGCGCCTTTTGCTTTCGCGGCTTCAATGTCAAGAAGTTCAGTCGTCACTGGAGTGTTGGCGATAACTTCAGCATTTACGAGACGTTCAACTTGTTGTAATTGTTCAAATGAAACAGGTTGGTCATTTGCAAAGTCAAAACGTAAGATGTCGCTTGCAACTAAAGAACCTTTTTGTTGTACATGTGAACCTAAGATTTGACGAAGGGCAGCATGTAACAAGTGAGTTGCTGAGTGGTTGCGTGCAGTAGCCTCACGAATGTCTGCTTTAACAATCGCTTCTACATTTTGATTTGCTTTGAGGTTACCAACAGTCACAATACCTTGATGAACAAAAGCACCGCCTGACTTTTTGGTGTCTTGAACTTCAAAAATACCAGTTTCGTTTTTGAAGATACCCGTATCACCAATCTGACCACCACTTTCTGCATAGAAAGGAGTTTGGTTTAAAACGATAAGAGCTTCGTCACCTTCAGAAACTTCATCAACTTGTACGCCATCTTTATAGATCGCTACAATTTCACCTTGACCAGTTGTGTTGATATAACCATCAAATTGAGTTTCACCTTCAACTTTTACAATGTTGTTATAGTCAACTGCAAACTTACCAGCATCACGTGCACGTTGACGCTGTGCAGCCATTTCAACTTCAAAACCAGCTTCATCAATAATAAAGCCACGTTCACGTGCAATATCAGCCGTTAAGTCTGTTGGGAAGCCGTAAGTGTCGTAAAGTTTAAATACTGTCGCACCAGGAATAGTTTTGTCTTTTAACTGAGCAAGTTCACCTTCAAGTAGTTTTAAACCTTGCTCAAGTGTTTTAGCAAACTGTTCTTCTTCACGAATTAAAGTTGCTTCAATCACGTCTTTACGTGCTGCAAGTTCTGGGTACGCATCACCCATAACTTCGATTAAAGGTTGCAACATTTTGTAGAAGAACGTACCAGTTGCACCAAGCTTGTTACCATGACGAACAGCACGACGGATAATACGGCGAAGTACATAGCCACGGCCTTCATTGCTTGGGTTTACACCATCAGCAATCAAGAAACAGCAAGAACGTGCATGGTCTGCAACGACACGTAAAGAAGGCTGACCTTCGTCTTCAATACCAATAATGTTTGCAGCAGCTTTTAATAAGTGTTGGAACAGGTCAATATCATAGTTTGAATTAACATGTTGCAATACAGCAGAAATACGCTCTAAGCCCATACCTGTATCTACAGATGGAGCTGGAAGAGGGTGAAGCACGCCATCAGCAGTACGATTGAACTGCATGAAAACGTTGTTCCAGATTTCAATGAAACGGTCGCCATCTTCTTCAGGAGAACCAGGTAAACCACCCCAAATGTGGTCACCGTGGTCAAAGAAAATTTCAGAACATGGGCCACATGGACCAGTATCACCCATTGCCCAGAAGTTATCTGAAGCGTATTTTTCGCCTTTGTTATCACCAATACGGATAATACGCTCTGGCGCTAAACCAATTTCTTTATTCCAGATGTCGTAAGCTTCGTCATCGGTGTGGTAAACCGTTACATATAAGCGGTCTTTCGGTAAAGCAAGCCATTGTTCGCTGGTTAAAAATTCCCAAGCAAAATTAAGCGCATCACGTTTGAAATAGTCACCAAATGAGAAGTTACCTAACATTTCAAAGAATGTATGGTGACGAGCTGTATAGCCGACGTTATCTAAATCGTTATGTTTACCGCCTGCACGTACACATTTTTGTGATGTTGTGGCACGTACATAGTCACGTTTCTCAAGACCTAAAAAACAGTCTTTAAACTGGTTCATCCCAGCATTTGTAAATAATAAAGTTGGGTCGTTGGCAGGAACAAGAGAACTCGACGCGACACGTGTATGCCCTTGCGTTTCAAAGTAGCGCAAAAATGCTTCACGAATTTCAGCAGATGTCATTAAACGAGTACTCACAACCAAGTCACTCCATATTTTCGAATTTGGCTAAAAGCATCACTACAAGTTTGTTTGTTCACAAATCTTGCATGTGATACGGGGCTTATTTTTAAAAAACGCTAAATTGTAACGGAAAAACCCCACCGAACCAACGATTTTAGAGGGAATATCTTACAAAACTGTGATTTGGCTAAAAATCTATATTCAATTAGCCTTCACGTGTTTTACTATATGCCTTCTTTCGTTTCTGGTTTTGTAGATAAGGATAGGTCATGCAACGTATCGCCATTAATGGGTTTGGCCGGATTGGACGTAATGTTTTACGTGCTTGGTTTGAAAGCCCGAAACAATTTCATTTTGAAATCGTGGCGATTAACGATATAGCAGATGTACAAACACTAGTGCATTTATTCAAGTATGATACAACCCATGGCCGTTTTAATGGCAAAGTTGACATAGCTATTGAAAATGAAAAGATTTATTTAAATATTCAATCAAACCAGCGAAATCTGAAAGTTGAAGTTCTTCAGCAAAAACAACCAGAACTTTTGCCGTGGGCAAGCTTGCAAATTGATGTTGTACTCGAATGTACTGGATTGTTCCGTTCTCATGCTGATGCAACACGCCACCTAGAAGCAGGGGCGAAGCGGGTCATTATTGGGGCAGCACCTTTTGACCATGTCGATGCTGCAATTGTCTATGGTGTTAACCATGCCGATGTAAAAGCAACTGATCAAATCATATCTAGTGTGTCATGTACTACGCAGGCTTTAGTGCCATTAGTAAAAATTATTGATGATGCATTTGGTATTGAAACTGCGCTCATGACCGAAATTCATGCAGTAACAGCAGACCAGTCTGTACTTGATCATGCACATCGTGATTTACGTCGTGCTAGAGCTTCTGGGCAAAATATTATTCCCACTACGTCTAGTGCTCTTGGCGCATTAAAACGTGTAATGCCGAAAATGGAAGACCGTATTGATGGTTACTCAATTCGAGTTCCTACCATTAATGTGGCTGCAATTGATTTAACGTTTATCGCACAATCACCAATTACTGTTCATCATATTAATGAGTTGCTGATTAAAGCGTCTCAAACAGATTATGCAGAAATTATGGCAGTAACTGATGAACCGCTAGTTTCAAGCGATTTTAATCATTCACCTTATTCACTTATTGTTGATTTAACTCAAACTATGGTTGTGGGGCATCAAGCTAAAGTATTTGCTTGGTACGATAACGAATGGGGTTATGCAAATCGATTATTAGATTTGTGCAATTCTTTTTGAATATATATATTTAAATATTTTAAGGATATTAAGTTAACTTAATATCCTTTTTTTAATGGTTAATATAAATCTCTAATAGAAATACTTGAAAATAAAAATTTAGTTTTGGTGTTGTATGTGACTATTTCTATTTGTATGATTCGCAAACATTAAAATTTTAACTATAGAGTTCATATGAAATTTAACTCAAAAAGAATAAGTGGTTTTTTAATTATCACATCTACTATTATTTTAACTGCATGTACTGGTGAAGGTTTGGATCAAGATACGAATGGTCAAACTGACAGTAATTTAGAAAAAGATACCGCGATTTATCAAGTGTATTATCAACCTTCGGATATCTCTTCTGAGATTTATAGTGATTATTTTGAAATAGCTAAATATCCTATTCAAAATAATGAAATATTTTTTGCAAAGTCACATAACCAACCACTAGAAAAAGAACTTTTAACAGAACAGAAAGTTTTAAATAAGGGGACACTACAAACAAACATTGTAAAAAGGTTAACACCTAGTAGTTGGACTTATGAGCTAACACCAAGTTTAAAACAAAACTTAAATTTTGAAATTGTTAAAATAGATGGTGAAAAAATCTTTGATCGAGTATTGCCAGGCTATAAAGAAAATAAGAATTTAGATACAGGACTTCATAATCAGCTTGATAAAAGTTTAATTGACTTCTATCGAAATTATAAAAATGTTACCTTCCCAAAAGGTAGCTATTGCTATCGTTTAAAAGAAACTCAATGGAATCAATCTTATATTTCTTATATATCTAGTTTTAATTCAAATCCTTCTTTTAGTCAGACAAAACAGTCAGTCGGAGAAAGATATAATAACTTAGGTACAGATAAAAAGTATTTTAGGCTTCTAAACTCGCAGTGGTATGGCTATAACTTAACTGTTTTAGAAAACTTGGAAACAGGCGATATTCAAAGTGCGCTGGGAAATAATAATGACCAGTCTGCTTCTATGGATTTTGTATCAAGCAGTTTATGGGATGCTGATAGAAGTTTGGCCTATGAAAAGTCTCATCTGTATTCTGTCGATGATAACCCGCTTAATGAAGTACATTCATTAATTGCTTTCAGACAAAAGTTAAAAATAGCAAGTCTTGAAAAAGGTTGTTTTGCTTTTAATACCCAAGCAGCTCAAGCTATTCAAAAGCTAAATTTGGTTAATTGGAAACAAGGTGATAGTTCAGATATTGGCCCATTCTTTGGTCGAAGAACTTTTGATTATGATATAAGCAAAGCGCAGTAAGATATTGAATGTTATTATTAATTGTTTAAATCTTCTTTTTGACTTTAGAGTTTATTCAGAAAGATTTATGCAAATTGTAAGGTGCATGGCACAAAGTATCATGCTACACTAAGAGAAATCGGGTGTGTTCCCGATTTTTTTATGTGGGGTCGTTCCACGTTGATCAGATTTTAGGCTTGAAATATGACCATTTCAGAGACATGGTTGCTGCCTGACGGGGTAGCAGATGTATTGCCGGAACAGGCGCAAGTCATTGAAAAACTTCGCCGTGAAGCTATCGATTTCCTCGCAGTAAGAGGTTATCAACTGGTATATACACCATTTATCGAATACATCGAATCGTTGTCTTCATTATCAGAATTAAATCAAGACTTGGATTTAGTAACTTTTAAAGTCATTGACCAGCTTTCAGGCCGTTTACTTGGCATCCGTGCTGACATGACACCGCAAGTTGCACGTATTGATGCACATGTAAGACCCGTTGAAGGTGTTGCACGTTACTGTTATGCAGGGACTGTATTACATACAAAACCACAAAATTTCAATGCAACTCGTGCACCTTTGCAATTGGGTGCAGAGCTATATGGCCACGATAGTATCG
Source organism: Acinetobacter sp. GG2 (assembly GCF_000292385.1). Classification (NCBI taxonomy): domain Bacteria; kingdom Pseudomonadati; phylum Pseudomonadota; class Gammaproteobacteria; order Moraxellales; family Moraxellaceae; genus Acinetobacter; species Acinetobacter sp. GG2. Next base: position 34,183 of record NZ_ALOW01000036.1, on the reverse strand, counting down.
AAGCTGACGTCGAAATGGTCGATGTTATGCTGGGGCTAATTGAGAACATTTATACTTTACAAGGCGCTCATCTAGATTTGGGCCATGTAGGTTTGTTCCGTAGTCTAGTAAAGTACGCTGGTCTGTCAAAAAATGAAGAACATGAGCTGTCTGATCTATACCAAAGAAAAGCATTGCCAGAGTTAGCAGAATTTACTCAAAACCTAAATATGGGTTCTGATTTTTATGCGCTTGGTCGCTATTCAAGTGATTTAGATGCACTACAGGCAAATTTAAGTGCAAACATATTACAAGATGCTGAATTTAAAGCAGCATTAGATGCACTTAAAACAACACTTGACCAAATTAAAAATCGTTGGCCAGCACTGAACGTCGGAATTGACGTTGTTGAACTTCGTAGCTACCACTATCACACTGGTTTGATGTATGCAGTTTATGCACCAAACCGTGCTGCACCTTTAGCTCAGGGTGGTCGCTATGACGGTATTGGTGAGCACTTTGGTCGTGCGCGTCCTGCTACTGGTTTTAGTTGTGATTTATATGCATTAGGTGCAAATCAATTCGCTGAGATTGAAACAGTAGTTGCACCTAAAGGTACAGATACAGATTTGCTTAAAGCAATTGCAAATGCACGTTCACAAGGCTTACGTGTGGTTCAATTGTTAGGTAATGATGATTTAACTTCTATTCCATATGCCACACATCAATTGGTGTTGCAAAATGGACAATGGAATATTGAAAAGATTTAAACGCCAACAGTATTTTACTGATGGTTTCCAATTTTAACAGCATGATGTAATGAGGCTATTATGGGCAAAAATGTTGTGGTACTTGGTACCCAATGGGGCGACGAAGGTAAAGGTAAAATCGTCGACCTGCTCACAGATCAAGCGGCTGCGGTAGTACGTTATCAAGGCGGACATAACGCAGGTCATACTCTTGTCGTAGGTGGTAAAAAGACTGTATTGCACCTCATTCCATCAGGCATTTTACGTGAAAACGTATTGTGCTTAATTGGTAATGGCGTGGTGCTTTCACCAGCAGCACTAATTGAAGAAATGGGAATTTTGGAAGCTGAAGGTGTTCCAGTTAAGGAACGTCTACGCATTTCTCCAAACTGTCCACTTATTTTGCCTAACCACATTGCTCTTGATCAGGCTCGTGAGAAGAAACGTGGTAACGCTAAAATTGGTACTACAGGTCGTGGTATCGGCCCTGCGTACGAAGACAAAGTAGCTCGCCGTGCAGTGCGTGTTGCTGACCTTGTTCGTGGTGGTGCAGCGCTAGAAGAGAAACTTCAAGAAATGCTTGAGTTACATAACTTCCAGTTAACTCAGTTCTACGGTGTAGAAGCTGTTAAATTTGAAGATGTATTGGCTCTTTGCAACCAATGGCGTGAAGTTCTTGCTCCATTAGTGATTGATGTGACTAAAGTATTGCATGACTACCGTAAAGAAGGTAAAGCTGTGATGTTTGAAGGAGCTCAAGGCTCACTTCTAGACATCGACCACGGTACTTACCCGTATGTGACTAGCTCAAATACAACGGCTGGTGGCGTAAGCTCGGGTTCTGGTATGGGTCCTTTACATCTTGATTATGTATTGGGTATTACTAAAGCTTATACGACACGTGTAGGTGCTGGCCCATTCCCAACTGAATTGGTTTACGATGCTGCAACTGACTCTGGTGATGCAATTGGTAAACACCTCGGCACTGTAGGTCATGAATTTGGTGCTTCTACTGGTCGTCAACGTCGTTGTGGTTGGTTTGATGCCGAAATCCTACGTCGTTCTGTAGACGTTAACTCACTTTCAGGTATTTGCTTAACTAAACTTGACGTTTTAGATGGTTTAGAAGAAGTAAAAATCTGTGTAGGTTATGAAAATACTGATTCAGGTTGCGTAGGCTCTTCTGATGCGGTTTCTTTTGAATGCTTGAAACCAATTTATGAAACTATGCCAGGTTGGAGTGAGTCAACTGTTGGTTTAACTAGCATTGACCAATTACCTGCAAATGCTTTGGCTTATGTGAAACGTATTGAACAATTAATCGAATGTCCGATTGATATCGTTTCAACTGGTCCAGACCGCGCAGAAACAATTGTTTTACGTCATCCGTTCTCTGCTTAATTTGCAAAGATGATAAAAGCCTCCTGAAAAGGGGGCTTTTTTTATATCCGACTAAAGTGCAGTTTCTGTTTTGTCTAATTCAGATTACAACATAGACATAGGTTATATCATGGATGATGAACTCAAATGAAATTACAGCCAGCTATTTCAAAAACGATGTTTTATTCTTTTTTGTTTGCTATTGGTGGTTCGCCTACATTAGCAATGTTAGTCATCTATGGGCAAAATTATAATCAAGATTTCTTTATGACTGCCTTTATGAGCTTGTCCGTATTGTTCGCATGTGTGCTCATTCCTGTCGTACTCATACAAAATAGCTATTTGCTGTGGAAAAGGAAAAGTCCTACTCTTGAGGAAAAAGTTAAGACCTTAAGTCATGTATATTTGGGCTTAAACATAATTTGTTTAATTTTCTGGATTTATTTGATGACTTTATCGACTTGATCTTTACATAAATACTATGATCGTGAAGAAATGAGACATTCAAAGCTTGTGTGCTATTTCTTATAATTAGTGCAAAAGAATAAACAGTTTTTTTAACGATTTAGGTGATCCATGTTGATGAATAAAAAACTCTTTTTAAGTTTATGTGCTGCGAGTGTGGTAACAATCTCTGGTTGTGCAACAGTAGCAGACATGGCTGGTGCAGATACTGCAACACTAAATGCGCAATCTGCACAAGGTTTTAATCAAATGGTGCAGGAAGCGCGTGGTAAAGGGACTTTAGATACAAGTTCAAGTACCTATAGCCGTATTAATGCTGTTTTTAACCGTTTGAGACCTTATGCGAACCAAATGAACCAAACAGGTCAGCCATTTAGTTGGCAGTTGGCTGTACTGAAATCAGATACGGTTAACGCTTACGTTGCACCAGGTGGCAAGGTGGTGTTTTATACAGGCATTGTCAATAAATTGAACCTGACCGATGCCGAAATTGCAGCTGTTATGGGCCATGAAATGACGCATGCTTTAGAAGAACATGCGAAAAGTAAAATTGGTGCTCAAGCTCTCACAGATTTAGCTTTAGGCATTGGATTAAGCTATGCGGGTAATAATGTGGGGCAGCTTGGTACTGCTGCTGCTCAGTTAGGCTCGCAAGTGGGTGTAGGCTTACCATATTCACGTAGTTTAGAAAGCCGTGCTGACCAAGGTGGCTTAATGTTAATGGCCCGTGCTGGGTATAATCCAAATGCAGCTATTACATTATGGGAAAAAATGAACAAGCTTGAAGGTGCTGGTGGTTCATCATTCTTATCGACTCACCCATCTAACTCACAGCGTATTAATGATATGCGTAAAAACTTACCTGCTGCATTAGCGATTTACAATGGTCGTAAGTAAGTTTTAAAACTTTCAGTTCATATAAAAACGGATGCTTAAGCATCCGTTTCTTATTTTAAGGAGCGGGGTTAGGCTGTTGTATATGAATAGCTTCAATACCCTGTAAAATTTCTGGTGAAAGATCAATTTCAAATGCCTGAATATTTTCTTTGAGCTGATCTAGGTTGGTTGCTCCAATAATTGTACTTGTTACAAAGAACTGCTGTTTAATAAACGCTAGAGCCAATTGAGTCAGGCTTAAACCATGCTTTTCAGCGAGTTGTGCATATTGTTCAGTTGCCCATTCACTTTGTGGATTGCTATAACGACTGAAACGTGGAAATAGAGTAACGCGAGCATTCGCAGGTCGTGCACCATTTCTAAACTTACCAGTTAAATAACCGAAAGCCAGAGGAGAGTAAGCAAGTAATCCTACACCTTCATATTTAGCAATCTCAGACATACCTATTTCATAAGTACGATTAAGCAGGCTATATGGATTTTGTACACTTACAAATTTACTTATTCCTAAATTTTCAGCGAGCTGTAAAAATTTCATGGTGCCCCAAGGTGTTTCGTTAGACAAACCGATATAACGGATACGTCCACGATTAATTTCTTTTTGAAGGGCAAGTAAAGTTTCTTCTAAGGGTGTCGTGTCATAATCATTTTGTGCTTGTTGATTGCCATAAGCGAGCGTTCCAAAGAAGTTAGTATGACGCTCAGGCCAGTGCAGTTGGTAGAGATCAATATAATCAGTTTGTAATCGTTTAAGTGAGCCATCAAGTGCTTGTGAGATATGGTCACTATTGAACTTGGTATGGCCTTCTCGAATATGAGTTCCACCAAAGCCAGGACCTGCAATTTTTGAAGCAAGGAATACTTTATCGCGTTGACCATGCTGTGCAAACCAATGACCTAATATAGTTTCAGTAGCGCCATATGTTTCTGGTTTGGGTGGTACAGAATACATCTCTGCTGTATCCCAAAAATAAAGACCGTGTTCTAAAGCATAATTGAGTTGTTCGAAAGCCTCTTGCTGAGTGTTTTGCTCACCAAATGTCATGGTACCTAAGCAAATTTCTGGAAGGTTAATGCCAGTGTGTCCAAGCGAGTTAAATTGCATATATCGAAATCCTTGAGAAATTTGAGTTAGCCTAATCGCAAATATGTATTCAACTTAAATCATAAAATTAGAATAGTTTGTAAGTTTTGTGTATTAACTCATTGTTGCATATAAAAAAAGCAAACCGAAGTTTGCTTTTTATTAAATCATTGTAATTACTTATTCTTCATCATCATAGTCTTCATCAGTGACTGAATTCTCTTCTAATGAAGCATCAAAAATGAGAATGGCTTTACCATCAGTTTGAATCATGCCTTGATCTTCTAAAGTCTTCAATACACGACCAACCATCTCGCGTGAACATCCAACAATACGTCCAATTTCTTGGCGAGTGATACGAATCTGACGACCATTCGGCAAGATCATTGCTTCTGGCTGTGAAGATAAGTCGATTAAGCAACGAGCAATACGACCAGATACGTCAATGAACGCAAGGTCAGTCATTTTGCGAGTTGTATTTTTTAAGCGACGAACAAGTTGCGCAAAAACGGCATAGCTAAGATCTGGATACTGCTTGCTCAGTTCGTGGAAGTTGTCATATGAAATTTCAGCAATTTCACAAACATCACGAGTACGGACTTCAGCTGTACGTTGAGGGTTCGGTTCGAAAAGCCCCATTTCCCCAAAGAAGTCACCAGGATTCAAATATGCCACAACAATTTCACGTTCGTCATCTTCACGCAAAATAATTGAAACTGAGCCTTTTAAAATTAAATATAAAGATTTTGACTCTGTTCCGGCATCAACAATTGTGGTTCGTTTTGGATATCTGTTGATGTGAGCACGCTTTAACAATGCTTTAACGGATTCAGGTAGTTGCCCCGGAGATAAAGCATCTGTGCTGAGTTGTGAAAAATTTGAAGTCATGCTTGATATGTTCCGAATAGGGTAAACAATTCACACAGGCTCGAGATGAGCTATTACACAGAAGAGATGAAATTCCTTATCAACTCATTTTATGTTAGTGTACAAAACAAGGGCCTGTTGACATTTCACAGATGGTTGCGACATAAGACGATTTTTCTAGACGTTACGAAGCAAGAACTATGGAATTTAGTCATTCTAAATAAATAGAGCTTAACAACGAAACGCACAAAAAATCTGGTCTTGCGCTGCTTCTAAGATGCTTAAATCACACCTCAGATTTTGGCTGAAATTTAACAAATTTTATTACAAAACTGGACAAAGGATTGCCCTTGTCTGTGTTTTGCGTTTTTATTTGAATTAATTTTTAGCTATTACGCAATCCATAGATGAAATGTCAACAGACCCTGCTTAAATTTATAATTTTTTTTGGGTAGTTGCAATGCAAACAAGTGTACATTGGCTAGAGAATGTTGCTTTTGAAGCGAAATCGGATAGTGGACATAGTGTCATCATGGATGGCTCACCTGAGTATGGTGGTGAAAACCGTGGACCACGTCCTATGGAATTGCTATTAATGGGACTTGGTGGGTGTGCTTCGTTTGATATTGTGACGATTTTAAAGAAATCTCGTCAAAATGTGACGAATGTCGTATGTCAGCTTAAAGCTGAGCGTGCCGATGCAATTCCAGCGGTTTTCACAAAAATTCATTTGCACTTTGTGGTAACAGGTAAAGCTGTCAAAGAAAAACAGGTTGCAAAAGCAGTAGAGCTATCAGCTGAAAAATATTGTTCAGCGAGTAAAATGCTTTCTGATGGTGGTGTAGAAATTACTCACGATTTTGAGATTATTGAAGCTGCATAATTTCATATGAATGCCTGAAAAAGAAAAGCTAACAGTGATGTTGGCTTTTTTTGTGATAAGAATAATTCAAAAAATATTAAGGAGAATATTGGATGAATATCCGTTTAGCACAGTCGCAAGATACCGAGGCCATATGTCACTTGCTGGAGCAAATGGGATACTCGCAGCCTTTAAAAGTAGTTCAGGAACAATTTCAAAGATTAAGTAAAGACTCGAATGCAATTACATTGGTAGCAACTGACAATCTAAATGTGTATGGCGTTTTATCGCTTTATTTTATTCCGCAAATTGCCTTAAAAGGAGATTTTGCCAAAATCTGCTATTTGTGCGTTGATGAGAATATGCGTAGTAAAGGTGTGGGGCATTTGCTTGTGCAAGAAGCAGAGCGGTTAGCAAGGCAACGTGGCTCTGATCGAATGGAATTGCATTCAGGAATACAAAGACCTTTGGCACATCAGTTTTACCTAAAAGAAGGTTATGTTGAAGCGCCAAAGTATTTTCGTAAGGCTTTAAATTAACGAGGTGTATTTAGAAAAAGTTGCGGATCTACTCGAGCATTATTAAGACTCATGCCCCAATGTAAATGAGGGCCTGTCACGCGTCCTGTTTTGCCTACTAAACCTAATGTTTCTCCTTGGCGGATATGTTGGCCTTTCTCTACTTTGATTGAGCTTAAGTGGCAAAACATGCTGACTAGGCCTTGGCCGTGAGCAATTAATACAGTTTGGCCATTAAAGAAATAGTTTCCTGTCTGAACGACCACGCCATCTGCTGGTGCAATTACTTTTTGACCTACAGGGGCTGGAATATCAAGACCTGAGTGAGGTGCACGTTCTTCACCATTAAAAAAGCGTTTTCTTCCAAAAGAATTGGTAAATTTCCCTGAAGTGGGACGTATAAATTTGGGTAAGCTTTGCCATGAACTTGATGTGAAAGAATTATAAACTTCATTTTGTTCTTTCGCTTCTTGAGCATAACGATCTAACTGACTTTGATTAGGGTTCACATAGTCTTGGTTATTGACTTTAATCCGTTGCTCAGCATAAGGATAAGACTTAACTTCTATTGGAATAGGCGCTTTATTGGTATTGAGTTGAACACTGCCAAGTGGTGTGGACAACGGAATACCAACGACAGCATAACGTTGATGACCTTCTTGACTAATTAAAACTGGTTTCTGTTGAAAAGTGACCTGAATAATATCGGCAGTTAATGGAACGACTGCAATTCCACCGGGTCTTCTTGAGTCTTGAGGAAGCTCGGCAAAGCAGTAAAAAGGTATTGATGTAAAAAGCAAAGTAGAAATAAGTTTTTTTATCAACATAGCGACAATAATTTTCTAAAAGAATGCTAGAAATTATATCAGTAAGCTTTACTTAAAAGTTGTTTTAAATTTTTTAATGATTTTATTTTAATTTTATTTATTATTTTATATTAATAATTGATGGCTTTTTTTATGTGATTTGCTTTATTTTTTGTGACTTTTTTCTGCTTTATATTTTAAATTCTCTAAACTTAAATTTTTATTGGGAATGTTTATTAATTCTTACTATTTTTGTTTGATTTTAAATATCTTGTTATTTGAAATTTTATTATGAATAATGCTTTTGTAATTAAATTTATAATCATACTTTTAATTATTATATAAAAATTTTAAAGGAACTAATATAATGTTAAATATATCTTATGAAGATCGTTTTACTGAAATATGGAAATATATGCAACGTGGGTTGGTTTATCCTTCACCCCATGCCATTTTTAGTACAGTTTGGCTAAATAAAGAAATTACGCGGGAAAAAATACGACAATTAATGATAGCTGTGCGTCAAGAGGTTAATAAGAATCCAGCACTTTCTAGTAAAAATACAACTTTGGCAATTGGTGTATCTTTTGACAATTGGGATCTGATTTGTGAAAAAGACAAGTTGTCACGACCAAAGGGAATGCAATTACATTATCCAGAAGAAAAGAACCCAAATGTCTCAGAAATTTTCTCTGATTCGAATGGGAGTTTTAAAAATTCGGATGGGGACATTTGGTTGCATGTAAAAAGTGATGATGCCGATGCGTGTACAGTATTACAGACATATATTGAGGATTTTTTAGCTTCAGATATTAAAGAAATATTTAGTCAAGTTACTGCTTCACAATCTAAAACAGGTCGCAATGGGAAGGTTTTAGGGTGTCGTTTTTCTGAAAATTTAAATAATCCATCTGATCCTATTTCACTGGCAAAACATACTTTAATTGGTGCAGAAGATATTGATCATTTTGGTGGCTCATATGTTTTATCTCAAAGGTTTTTAATTAATTGGGATCAAATCAACATGATGTCGGAAGATCAAATTGAAGATTTGATTGGACGTAAAACTGACGACACGATTATTCCAGACCGTGATAGCCGTTCGCACATTAAAGCTTCTCGTGTACAAGATGAAAATGGAAATACCACGCCTATTCTGCGTCTAGGTTTACCATTTGGCCGTGCTGAATCAAATTCAAGTTTTAGAGTGCCAAAATCGGTAACTAAAGCCGATGAAGCAGGAATTTATTTTGCTGGATTTGCAAAAACTGCTGCCATTTTAGAAGAAGTTATGGCAAGTCAGATTGGGGCAATAGAAGGCTTTATGAATGACCGTCTATTCAATAGCCTTCATTCAGATTTGGGAGGAATATTTTATATTCCAAGTTTAAAAGATTTAGCATTAGATGATGCACCAGAATATTTAAATGATTTTAGTCGATTAGATAAAGATAACTGGAATTTTTTCCCAGGTATGGATTGGAATCGATTTGATCGCCATTATACGAACAGCTCAGATAATGGTTTGATGTACTATAATCATAGTAATTATCTTTTTAATATGGCAACTGGGTTAAATCCCCATAGTGAATTTTTTAAACCACCTTCTAATCGTATTTTAAGCTTACTTGAAAATACATTTTCTTTATGGCAAGACAACTGGTACTTCAACCGTAAACAAGAAGAAATTGAACGAGGGGTAGATTATTATATTGATGAGTTCGATATCAGTGATAAGCCTGAAAATATTATGGGTTTATCTATTATGCTGCGCAAAGGTTGGGCTATCCGGTTAAGTTTGCAGTTATTCTCATCAGAAAACTATGGTTTCCGCGGACGGAAAATTTTATTAAAAAATGGTGAAATGATTCCATATTCAACTGGGCGTGAATGTGAAGGTAAGGTCATTTATGGATCAGATACTTATCGCATTATGCCAGATGAAATTATTGTAGGAGCTATGCCAAATCTGACCTTGGGTGAAGGTCGTTATGTCATGAAGTATTTGTCTGAAGAAGAACGTCTTCAGGGCTTTTTGCGTAACTTAAGTGAAGCATCGGGTGTTGGGCATGTTATTCCAAATTATAAAAAGGCACTAAATTTAGGTTTAGCTGGTCTACAACAAGAAATTGCGAAACATGCAAGCAATGCGCAGAATCCAGAGAAAAAAGACTTCTATGAAGGTTCGAGATTAGCACTAGTTGGTATTTCTGAATATTTCTTAAATTACTCAAAGCTCGCATTTAAAGTCGCAGACCAAATGCAAAAAGGACAAGAGTTCGAAAGAGATAATTTAATTGCGATTGGTCATCGAATGGAAAAGTTATCGAAAGATAAACCGGACACATTTCTTGAAGCAGTTCAATTTATTTTCACATTGCATAGTTGTTTGCATTTAAATGGTGAGCCAACAGCATTTGGACGTATGGATCAGCTGTTGCAACCTTTCCTTGACAAAGATGCGATTCCGCTTGAAGAAGCACAGGAAATTATCGATGCCCTCTATATCAAGTTAGACGAAAAAGTACAACAGAACCGTATGTTTATGGAAGACCATCAACCTTTCGGTAATCTTGCGATGGGCGGCAGTTCGGGACCTTATCCTCAAGGTGCATCTTTGGGACAATGGATTCAACAGATTACAGTTGGTGGTACAGTCGCTGATGGTGAGGAAGACTTTTCTAAAACCAAACCAGCTTATAATGAGGTCACAAAATTATTCATTCGTGCGTCAGGCCGTTTACCGTTAAATGCACCGTGTTTGTCTTTAAGAACTCGCAAAGATATTCCAGAAGAAATTTTAGAAGTGGCTGCGCATGCAATTTTATCTGGCGGTGCCCACCCGATTTTATTAAATGATGAAAAACTCATTCCTAGTCTTCATCAAAGTGGAGATGGCGTAGGGGGAGATGCATTCTCTAATTTGCCAAATTGGAATTCTAAAGTCGATATTCGTTCAGCTCAAAATTATGCTTGTGATGGTTGTTATGAACCTCAGTTCCCTGGTGAAAACTGGTTTTCATTAGGTGGCTTCTCGACATTACAGCCTTTGGAATGTGCATTAAATCAGGGTAGAACAATTTCAAGTGCTGGGCAAAGCTATCTGTTTGGGCAAACTGTTTCACTAAATACGAAACCTGCCGATCAGATAGATAGTTTTGAAGAACTATTAGATCTATATAAGCAACATTTTGAATTGCTCAATCGCAAGGCATTTAATGGGCAAATTCTGGGTTATGGTGCCAATACAGATATTTGTCCATCTCCAATTCTAAATGTTTTGATGGATGATTGTTTGGCTAAAGGTCAGGATTTTTATAGTGGTGGGGCTAAATATAATATTTATGGACCGTGTTATATCTCGCTCAGTAATACCATTAATTCACTATATGCGATTAAGGCAATGGTTTTTGATCCATTAACTGCGGTAACTACATTACCTGAACTCTTAGAGTGCTTGTGTTGTGACTGGGGTTATAAAATGACTGAGCCATTTATTAGTAATTTAGCTGGGCATGCTCGTATTGCTGCACAAGCTGATCGCTATAAGCGTTTACGAGAGATTGCTTTAGCACAACCGCGTTATGGACGAGGAAATTCTGAAGTCGATAAATTAGGCGATCAGATTGTTCAAATGATTGCTGAAATTTCAGTCGAAACATTTAGAAAACCATGGCCACAATTTGCGCAAAGTCTTAAAGGTTTAGCTGAACGGTATGGTTCAGAAGAGTATCCTTTTGGTATTCAGATTCAACCCGGTGTGGGAACTTTTGAAAATCACGTGGAGATGGGAGCATGGAATGGGGCGAGCGCTGATGGTCGTCGTTTAGGTACAACAGTAGCATCAGATTTAAGTCCATCACCAAGTCCAGCAGATTTAGTTGTTGATCATCAAATGGCTGAATTCAGTCGGGCTTTGCAAGGTTTTGATGGTACGGGTACAAATTTAATGGCTGATGGTGCACCTACAGACTTTAATATTCGTGAAGACTTTGGCGTTAAAGATTTGATCAAGATATTGAAGCAATTCAGCCAAGGTGGTTCATCTAATATTTTAACGATCACGGTCGCTAACCCAGAAACATTTACTCAAGCGGTAACATCACCTGAGCAATATAATTTGTTAAGAGTACGTACTGGTGGTTGGTCAAACTTCTTTACGTCGGTATTTCCTATCATTCAGGAACAGCATCAGCGTCGTCCAATCTCTACGCCAGATATTCCAAAAGAAAAAACAGAGCAAGCTAAGTGTCCGTTCCATCAATGGCATAATTGATTAGCTATATTATGAGGCCGTCTCTCAAGTGAGGGACTGCCTTTAATCTTTTTAAATTTAAATACGATAATTAATAAAGATATTACGGCTTTAAAATTGCCATTTATGATAAAAATTCAGATGAAATATCAGGTTTTTGTTTTCTCTTAAAAATTATACAAAATATACTTGAAATAGATCATTCATAAACCCATATTATAATGGAGTTTTACTTATTGTTATTTTAATAACTTTATGAAAAATATATAAAAATTTATTTGAAATCCGAAAAAGTGTTCCCATCTATTAGACAAGTACAAATTTGTTGTGAGGAATAACAAGAATGCGTTTTGAAAAATTTACAAACCGCTTGCAGCAAGCCCTTTCAGATGCTCAATCTTTAGCGATGGGTAAAGACCATACCGCTATAGCAGGTATTCATATTTTGAGTACCTTATTAGAAGAGCCTTCAAATATTAGCTTGTTGCAACAAGCAGGTGCACGGTTACCTGAACTTAAACAAAAGCTTGAGCAAGCTATAAAAGATGCTCCGACTATTGCGAATCCGACAGGCGATGTCAATTTAAACCCAGAAGCAGTTAAAGCGCTTAACTTGGCAGATCGATATGCGCAAAAAGCGGGTGATGAATTTTTGTCAACTGACTGGGTTTTATTGGGCTTGGCAGAAACTGGTGAAACGAAAAATATTTTAAGTGCCGTAGGTGTAACTCCTGACAGCTTACGCAAAGTAATTGAACATATTCGAGGTAGTGACAAAGTCATGAGTAATAATCACGAAGACCAACGTGACTCACTTAATAAATATACGATTGATTTAACTGAGCGGGCTTTATCTGGAAAACTTGATCCGGTGATTGGGCGTGATGATGAGATTCGCCGTACTATTCAAGTCTTATCACGTCGTACAAAAAACAACCCTGTACTCATTGGTGAGCCTGGTGTTGGTAAAACCGCTATTGTTGAAGGTTTAGCACAGCGTATTGTGAATGGCGAAGTGCCAGAGGGCTTAAAAAATAAACGTGTTTTATCCCTCGACCTAGGTTCGTTACTTGCGGGTGCGAAGTATCGTGGTGAGTTTGAAGAACGCTTAAAAGCTGTTTTAAAAGATTTGGCGAAACACGAAGGCGAAATCATCCTGTTTATTGATGAGCTGCATACGCTTGTAGGCGCTGGTAAAGGCGACGGTGCTATGGATGCAGGGAACATGTTGAAACCTGCATTGGCTCGTGGTGAATTGCGCTGTGTAGGTGCAACAACCTTAGATGAATACCGCCAATACATTGAAAAAGATGCAGCTTTAGAGCGTCGTTTCCAAAAAGTATTGGTTGATGAGCCAAGTGTAGAAGATACCATTGCGATTTTACGTGGTCTAAAAGAAAAATATGCTACTCACCATGGGGTGCAAATTTTAGACTCAGCGATTATTGCTGCGGCGAAAATGTCTCATCGCTATATTACAGACCGTCAATTACCAGACAAGGCAATTGATTTGATCGATGAAGCAGCTTCACGTATTAAAATGGAGATTGACTCTAAACCCGAAGCACTTGATAAGCTTGATCGCCGTTTAATCCAGTTGAAAATGCAATTGGAAGCGGTGAAAAAAGATGAAGATGCAGGCAGTAAAGCCGAAGTTACTCATCTTGAAAAGCAGATCGCTGAAGTTCAGAAAGAATACAACGATCTTGAAGAAGTGTGGAAGGCTGAGAAAACTCTAGTAGAGGGTACTAAACAAGCTCAGGTTGAACTTGATAAAGCGCGTATTGCTTTTGAAAAAGCTCAGCGTGAAGGTGATTTGGCTGAAGCGGCACGTTTGCAATATGGTGTAATTCCAGAGCTTCAAAAACAACTTGAGCAAGACGAAGTTGCTGAAGAAAACGAAGAACCAAAACTCATTCGTACTAAAGTGACTGAAAACGAAATTGCTGAAGTGGTTAGTGCTGCAACGGGTATTCCGGTTGCTAAAATGATGCAAGGCGAGCGTGAAAAACTTCTTCATATGGAAGAGTTTTTACATGACCGTGTTGTTGGACAAGATGAAGCAGTCGTTGCTGTATCGAATGCAGTTCGTCGTTCACGTGCAGGTTTATCTGACCCGAATCGTCCTAGTGGATCATTCTTGTTCTTGGGGCCAACGGGTGTAGGTAAAACTGAGTTGACTAAAGCTTTAGCTAACTTCTTGTTTGACAGTGATGATGCCATGATTCGTATCGACATGAGTGAATTCATGGAAAAACATTCTGTCAGCCGTTTAGTTGGTGCGCCTCCAGGTTATGTTGGCTACGAAGAAGGCGGTGTTTTAACAGAAGCTGTTCGCCGTAAACCATATAGTGTGGTGTTGTTTGATGAGGTTGAAAAAGCGCATCCAGATGTTTTCAATATCTTGCTACAAGTATTGGATGACGGTCGCTTAACCGACTCACAAGGTCGAGTAGTGGACTTTAAAAACACGGTTATTGTGATGACATCAAACTTAGGTTCACAAGATGTACGTGAGCTAGGTGATGGTGCAACTGATGACGAAGTACGTACAGTCGTGATGAATGCAGTGAGTCAGCATTTCCGTCCGGAATTTATTAACCGGATTGATGAGCTTGTGGTTTTCCACTCACTCAAGAAAGCGCAGATTCGTGGTATTGCGGATATTCAGTTAGATCGTTTACGTTCACGTCTGGTTGATCGTGATATGAGCTTGAATGTTGATGACAGTGCATTTGATTTATTGATCGATGCTGGTTTTGATCCTGTGTATGGAGCGCGTCCATTAAAACGTGCAATTCAACAACAGGTTGAAAACACATTAGCTCAAAAAATCTTATCGGGTGATTTTGTCGCTGGTGATACTATTTTAGTTAAAGGCGAGCATGGTCACTTAGTTTTTGATAAGATGAAACTGAGCTAAGCTCTTTCTGCTAAAACCGAAAAGAGAATATGGAAACATATTCTCTTTTTTTATATTTAAATTTTATTTTGATTAGATGATATAAGCGTAATAATTGAGTCTGCTACTTTTTGTGTGAGAGTTTTTAGTTTTTGTTCGGCATGACCAGATAAAAAATAATGATAATGATAAATACGCTTTTTGTAAGAAATACAGATAAAAAAAGTACCTACAGGCTTTTCTGCGGTTTCACTTCCACCATGTTTGAGTAAACCCGTACAACTTACAATAATATCCGCTTGCTGAAATAAGATTTGGCCCAACTTACACATTTCTTCTGTAACCTGTGGCGATTCAGCTGTGTACATATTAATTAAATTTGGATCGACTTTTAAAATACTAATTTTAATGCTGGGGTCATAACTAACCAAACCGCCCAGTAAAATATCAGCGCCACTATTTTTATGAATCGAAAACTGACTGGTTAAGTAGCCTGAACTGGCACTTTCAATAAATGCAACTTTAAGTTGAAGATCTTCTAATAATTGGCAGCATTGCTGGAGCATTATTTCACCTCGTATGGTGTGTATTTATAAATAAAATCAAATACAAATGAATTAAAAATTACAGTAAGTGATTTAAAGGTATCGTTCAAGCCTGAGATAACAATCTATAAAACTATTGAATAGTGACGAAATACTTGTGATATATTTTGATTTTAAAATGATCAATGCTAATTATCGGGAAGTTTCTTTATAACATTGCGACAAGGTTAAAAAGTTGCTAGTTTTATTCGATATAACAAACAATAACAATTTTAGGAAGTTGGTAATGAATAATAAGCAAGGGTGTGCGCTAATAATTTTAAGCGGTATGTCTGTATTATTATCAAATACTTGGGCTGCTCAACCCATGAGTGAAAGTGCGCTTTCGACTCAGACAGGAGCGATAACCGCATCTTTACCCGTTATTATTGCTAAAGCCCAAGATGATGCCAAGAAGCCTGAAAAAGAACAGCATCGAGCTCGAAAAGAATTAGGAGATAACTATTTACAAGAAGTTCGCTGGAATTCATTAAGGTCGAGTGTGTTATCACCTTATCAGGAACAAAAACAAAATCAGGTAATAGATATTAAAGAAAAGAAAGAACTAGAGATGGTTGCATTACCAGATCGGGCAGATCGTTTTACACGTTATGAATTTGAGCCAAAAAATGTACGTGGCGAAGTTATCATTACCGTAAAGTAATAATAACTTCTCGCCAAATTTATATTAGTTCAGACCTAGATGCTGAATTTTCCAAGCACGGTGGATTTTTTGATTTCGTTTAAAATCAAGTCCGATCGTTTCAGACGTAATTTCTTCAACGTCGTATAGTGCTTCAATCTCTTCATCCATCTCGAAACCACGATAGTTATTCGAGAAGTAAAGTGTACCTTCACTTGTTAAACGGTTCATTGCACGTTTAATAAGAGAAACGTGGTCGCGTTGTACGTCGAAAGTACCGTAGAACTTTTTAGAGTTAGAGAAGGTCGGTGGGTCAATAAAGATAAGATCATATTGTTCGTGACCTTCTTTTAACCATTCAAAACAGTCGCTTGCAAAGAACATGTGTTGTTCGTCTGCATGATCTACAGTTAAACCATTTAAAACGAAGTTTTCTTTTGACCAGCCTAAGTAAGTATTCGATAAGTCGACACTTGTGGTACTAGCAGCACCGCCTAAAGCAGCATGTAAGCTTGCTGTAGAGGTATAACTATATAAGTTCAAGAAATGTTTACCACGAGCCTCTTGAGCAATACGTAAACGCATTTGACGATGGTCAAGGAATAAACCTGTATCGAGGTAGTCGGTTAGGTTCACTAAAATTTTGGCTTTACCTTCTTGAACGATAAAACGTTTTGAAGCTGTACTTTGTTTCGTATATTGATTAGTTCCTGTTTGACGAGCACGCGTTTTAATAAAAATAGCATCGCGGTTCAAACCAGTTACAGCACGAATTACAGCAAGCGCTAAATTAAAACGTTTTTTTGCTTTTTCAGGATCGATCGTTTTTGGTGGAGCA
This sequence comes from Acinetobacter sp. GG2, assembly GCF_000292385.1. Classification (NCBI taxonomy): domain Bacteria; kingdom Pseudomonadati; phylum Pseudomonadota; class Gammaproteobacteria; order Moraxellales; family Moraxellaceae; genus Acinetobacter; species Acinetobacter sp. GG2. Next base: position 17,354 of record NZ_ALOW01000036.1, on the reverse strand, counting down.
TATTCCTGAACATGTAAGCGATCGCCATATAAATCTACAGCGACGTTAAAGTCAGGTAAGTCGGCATCGTATAAGCGTAAGCAATAAATATTTTCTTTAGTAGCCCATTTTTTTAAGGCAGTCATATTTTTTTGCAAACGGTTAGCAAAGTCTTGAGCTTCTTCTATTTCCACGGGTTGAGCTTGCCAAGTTGCTAAAAATGGCTGTGTTACTTTTTCTGGTTTGATTGCACCGAAGCGAATGTAAATTGGTAATTTACCATTCATTAAACGTAAAGTTTCAGGCGCTTCAAAAGCTAATACATCCGCTTGTTCAATTTGAGCTGCAATAATAGCGGCATATTGATTTGGGAAATGTTTTTGTAAAAGTGCAGATAGACCTAAATAAAGAGAACGGTTTGATGCTTTATCACCTAAACGTTCACCATATGGCGGGTTAGTTACAATAAAAGCTGTTTTCTTTTCAGCGGCAAAATCTGGCCAGTCAGCTAAAGTACGTTCTTCAATTTGAATTTCGCTTAATAGTTTTTCAAAGCCCGCCGCAATAATATTTTCGCGTGTTGCTTTTACCGCTTCCCAGTCAGCATCGTAGGCATAAAATTTAGGTAGAGGTAACTCAAGCGCTTTCTCATGACGTTCTGCTGCTTCAGCTTTGAGCGAAAGCCAAAGTTCACGGTCATGACCATGCCAGCCATTAAAGCCAAAACGACGAACAAGACCAGGTGCGCGGTCAGTTAAAATCATTAATGCTTCAATGATAAATGTACCTGAACCACACATTGGGTCGAGTACAAGTTCTGGATTACGTTCTTTAAGCTTAGCTTTTTGTAAAATTGCGGCAGCTAGGTTCTCTTTAATCGGTGCATCTGTCATGTAACGACGGTAGCCGCGTTTATGCAATGAGTCACCAGATAAATCTAGACAGTAAGTATGTTCGGTCTTACCAGCAAGCACATATAAGGTAATTTCTGGTTGTTTAGTATCAATACTTGGGCGACGACCTACAGCTTCCATAAAGGAATCGACGACACCATCTTTTGCTCGAAGCGTTGCAAATTGGGTGTTAACTTTAATTTCACGCTCTGCATGTAGACGAATAGCGAAGGTACTTTGTGGTGCAAAAATAAGTGACCAGTCAAAGCTCATTGCACCTTCGTAAAGCTCTTCTGCTACGTCACGTGCATCATGTGTGTGTTCAAGTTCATAAGTATGAATTGGAAGTAAAACACGAGAAGCGAGACGTGACCACATGCAAATACGATAAGCATGCTCAAGCGTTCCTTCAATGATTAAACGTCCGGCTTTACGTTCTGTCACTTTGGTGCCAAGCTGTTCTATTTCTTCTTGTAAGAGGCTTTCTAAACCATCAGCACAAGTAATCCAATAGTGGTTTAAACGTAAAGAGGTATTCATAAACTCAATTGACCAAAACATATAAATATTAACGATGCAAAGTTTAACTTATTTTGATGTGTAAAGGTCTTTAAATTATTGCAACCTATCACTTGGCAACCAATAAACTGATTTTTAAAGCTTAAAATATATAAACTGGTATGTATTTTGCTAAACCTCTATGAGTAACGCTTATTTATTAAATGGTTTTTAACCAATTTTATGATTTGAAAGCATAGGGGAATATAAATGAAAGATATGATGGGGAATGGTTTTGTAACCAATGCGGAAGCTTTTTCAATCTCTACACAAATATATGTACGTATGCGTAGAGTCACGGGGCGAGTCATAGATGCATTGTATGTGGTCCAAAATAAAGATTATGCAAAGTATGTAATAGCACTTGCCTTGGAAACAGATGACGATGAATTAAAACGTTTTGTTGAGCGATTAAACTCATTGACTGACTCAATACCCGAGCTTCCTCAAAAACAAATCGCTAACACCGTTCAGTTGAGCGAAGAAACAGAAATCACGGCTGAAGATATTTATCGGGCACAAGTTCCACATCATTATATTGGTGCTTTAAGGTAATCTTTGCGCGACCCTAAATTTTCTGGTCAATTTAGGGTCTTATTCTGTAAAGTTCTTCTGCGAAAAAGCTGGAATTCAGCTACACTATGCACGTTTTCGCGATTCGACCCATAGGAATCCATTATGCATATTGCAGCGTTGCATCAGCCGAGCCAGGTTCAGCTCAATCAAGACGGAAATTTAAAACATTTTTTAACGATTGAGGGCCTTTCAAAAGAAAACCTCACTAAGATTTTAGATACCGCGCAAAGCTTTTTAGACGATAATAATAATTTAATCAACCGCCCGCTTTTAGAAGGACGGACGGTGATGAATCTTTTCTTTGAAAACTCCACCCGTACTCGTACTACTTTTGAAGCAGCAGCAAAGCGTTTGTCTGCCAATGTGCTGAATATTGATATTGCTCGTTCAAGTACATCTAAAGGTGAAACTTTACGAGATACGCTTTGGAACCTTGAGGCAATGGCGGCCGATATTTTTGTAGTCCGCCATTCATCTTCGGGTGCTGCACATTTCATTGCTAAAGATGTATGCCCAAAAGTCGCAATTATTAATGCTGGAGATGGACGTCATGCTCATCCAACGCAAGCGATGCTTGATATGCTGACCATTCGCCGTGAAACCAAAAAACCATTTGAAGAGTTGAGTGTTGCGATTATTGGCGACATTAAGCACTCTCGCGTAGCACGTTCAGATGTGGCTGCACTTCAAACTCTTGGATGTAAAGACATTCGTGTGATTGCACCGAATACATTATTGCCAGTTGGTTTTTCAGAATACGGTGATCATGTTCGTTTGTTCAATAACATGGATGAAGGTGTTACTGGTTGTGATGTGATTATTGCGCTACGTATTCAAAATGAACGTATTGATTCACCAGCATTATCTTCGCAATCTGAATTTTACAGAATGTATGGCTTAAACAAAGAACGCCTAAGTTTAGCTAAACCAGACTGTATTGTGATGCACCCTGGCCCAATGAACCGCGGTGTAGAAATTGATTCGAGTATTGCCGATGGTGACCAGTCTGTGATTTTAAAACAGGTCACTAACGGTATTGCAGTTCGTATGGCTGTATTGGCGTTGTCTATGCAAGGGCAACTTCAAGAACAAGGTTTAATTGAAGCAATTGCGTTGTAAGGAATGGATCACATGAGTATTGTAAAAATTGAAAATGTACGTGTGTTAGACCCAATCCAAAAAACAGACAGCGTACAAACTGTATATATTCAAGACGGTAAGTTGGTTGCACCAGTTGACCAAGTTGAACAAACCATTGATGGGCAAGGCAAATGGTTAATGCCGACTATGGTTGATTTGTGTGCACGTTTGCGTGAACCGGGTCAACAACAACACGGTACACTCAAGTCTGAAGGGAAGGCTGCACGTGCTAATGGTATTTTGCATGTCATTACCCCTCCAGACTCAAAGCCAATTGTTCAGGACAATGGTGCCCTCATTCATGGCTTAGTTGAAAAAGCTTGGCTTGATGGTGGTATCCATATGCATATTATCGGTGCGCAGACTCAAGGCTTAAATGGTAAACAACCAGCAAATATGGCTGGCCTTAAAAAGGGTGGTTGTACTGCTGTTTCAAATGCGAATGCTGCTTTTGAAAATGACGATGTTGTTGTTCGCACGCTTGAGTATGCGGCTGGTCTTGGTTTAACAGTCGTGTTCTATGCTGAAGAATCGCAACTTGCTAAAGACGGATGTGCTCATGAAGGTTTTATCGCATCGCGTCAAGGTTTGCCGATGATTCCTGCAATTGCTGAAACTGTAGCGATTGCAAAATATTTGCTTATGATTGAAGCGACAGGTGTTAAAGCTCACTTTGGTTTGTTGTCTTGCGGTGCGTCGGTTGAGTTAATTCGTGCAGCAAAAGCAAAAGGTTTGCCTGTCACTGCCGATGTAGCAATGCATCAGTTACATTTAACTGAGCAATTAACTGATGGCTTCAACTCGCTAGCCCATGTTCGTCCACCATTACGTTCTGAGCAAGATAAAGAGCTTTTACGCCAAGGTTTAAAACAAGGTGTCATTGATGCAATTTGTACGCATCACGAACCATTAAGCAGTTCAGCGAAAATGGCACCATTTGCTGAAACTCAACCGGGTATTACAGCATTCGATACTTATGTAGCCCTAGGCATTCAACTTATTAATGAAGGCTTATTTGAGCCGCTTGAATGGGTTACCAAAGTGACAAGTGCTCCTGCACAGGTAGCAAACATGACTAAGCGTTGGCAAGCCGAAGCAGGGTGGGTGTTGGTCGATCCTGAATTAAGCTGGACGTTAACTAAAGACACTATCTTGTCTCAAGGGAAAAATACGCCATTATTGGGTCAAAGCCTTACTGGTAAAGTACTACAAACTTTTGCTGTGTAGTTTCCGACGGCTAAAAACTTATTCAAAATATAAACAGGCAGATCTTTGTGATCTGCCTGTTTTGTAAATACTAGATGGAAAATTGTATATAAATTATTTAAAAAACAACAAAAGATTTCAAGCGCATTAGAATAAAAAACTATCAGCAAACAGAAGTATTTGAATAACCAAAAAATTGCTGGTTACGACGTATAAGATTCGGGAGAATAAACAATGTCGATAAACCCTATAGAACTGCTTAAAGAAAAAGTATCTTCAACAATATTAGATAATCAGGATGGATTCCTAGGCGAAAAAACTAACGCGCTTTCTAAGTTTTATCCAATTTTACTTTCATTATTAGCTGCTAAACCTGATCTTATTGGACAATTAAAAAATAGTTTAGCCCCCTCATTATCCGATCTTTTTTCTCATAATGATCAAATTAAAAATACTGTACTGACTCATTTAAGCGGTACTGCGCCATCTGCCGAAATTGAAAGTACACTCAATAGTGCGATCAAACCTAGTCTCAATACAATTTCTGAAGTTGCCGGAAGTGATCAACAAAGTATTGTGAACTATTTACGTCAACATGCAGAAACGATTCGTTCATATTTACCAGGATGGGCAGTTGGACTATTGGCACCATTAGGTCTGGGTGCAGGTTTATCATCAGTAACGACATCAACTGCACCACCGCTTGCCGCGGCAACCGAAACAACAGGGAAATCTCGCGGAATTTTACCGATTATTGCACTGATTATTCTTGGTTTATTAATCGCTTGGTTGTGGCGCTCTTGCCAACATAAAGAAGCTACACCTGTACCTGAGACTTCACCTGCAAGTGGTGTGGCAACCGCAGCAGCTGCACCTGCTACTTTAACTTTAAGTACAGACGACAAAGGCGCTGTGAGTCAATGTCAGGCAGGTATTGGTGATCAGGGCTTCTTGGCGACCTTACAAACTCAAGTTAAAAAAGTTCTTTCAGCCTCTAAAGACTGTAACGTCGATACGAGTCAAACTTATGCCGCTACATTTACCGATAAAGATGCATTAGCAGGTGTACTTGGTGCATTAAAAGGTGTTCCAAATGCATCTTTAGAATGGGTAGGTGACAAAATTACATTGAAAGCAGGTGATGCCGCAGCTTTAGAGGCTTTAACTGCCAAGGTAAAAGCGTTGGTGCCACATACTGAGGTTGTTGGTACAGCACCTGCAACGGCTGAGCAATCTGTGAGTAATAGTTTAACGGCTTCGCAAACAGCGTTAGGTTCAATTGATCCGAACAATGTAGACGTAAATGCTTTAGTTAAAGCTCTTAACTTGCAAATCATTAACTTCGCGAGTGGTTCAAGTGAAATTCCAGCAGACAACAAAGCCATTCTTGATCAAGCTGCAACACTGTTAAATAAAGTGACTAGCGTGAAATTAAACGTAGGTGGTCATACTGACTCAACAGGTAATGCTACTGCCAATAAAGCACTTTCTCAACGCCGTGCTCAAGCTGTAGTAGATTACTTAGTTTCTAAAGGAGTAGATGCTTCTAAGCTTGTTGCTCAAGGTCATGGTTCAGAAAACCCTGTTGCTGACAACAAGACTGAAGAAGGTCGCTTTAAAAACCGTCGTATCGAGTTTTCAGTAGCCCAATAATCAATAGATTCATAAGAAATCTTGATTTTACTGGATTCTGATTTGAAAAAAGCTTCTCATTTTGAGAAGCTTTTTTATAGAGATCAATATTGTTGAGTTGACATGAAAATCAGTTTGTTAGGAAGTGGGCGTGTTTCTTTTCATTTGGCAAAGGCACTTTTGGCTAAGGGGCATCACATTGCCCAAGTCTATGCGCGTGATTTTGAGAAAACCCTGAAGTTTGCAGAAAAAATTCAAGCAAAAGCATGTCAGTCTCTTCAAGAGTTTCAAGCAACTGATTTAATTATTTTGGCAGTTTCAGACAGCGCTATTGCTGAACTTGTAATGCAGGTACATGAGATATTCCCAGAAACGCTTATGGTTCATACATCGGGGAGTACCAATATTGAAGTTATCAGTAATATTCATGAAAAAGCAGGGGTGTTTTATCCTTTACAAACATTCAGTCTGGAAAGAGACGTTGATTGGCAAGCCACGCCATTATTTGTAGAGGCGACCAATAAAGCCGATTTAGCCATGCTTTCTGATTTAGCAAATAGCCTAAGTAATCGAGTATATCAATACACCTCAAAGCAGCGTTTAACTTTACATTTGGCAGCTGTATTTGCTTGTAATTTTACTAATTACTGTTTTGATATGGCTGAACAGATTGTGGATGCAGAACAAGTCGACTTTAGCTTGCTCTACCCATTAATGGTGGAAACAGCAAAAAAAGCCACTGAAAACGATCCGAAACAAATGCAAACTGGGCCTGCGGTAAGGGGAGATCAAAATATCTTGGCAATGCATGAGAGTCTATTAACTCAAGCAAATAGGGATGACTTAAAACAGGTCTATCAACTTTTAAGTGATGGCATCGTGAAGCGCCATCACTCGGACTAAAACTGATTTTAAAATTAAGGTTCGCCGTTATTGCCCCATTTTAAGAAGCCAGCACGCTGATTTAATAGTTCAAAATATTGGTCGACATGTTTAAGTGTTGGATGGTCAAAAGGAATGGCTTTCCAGCGCTGTACAGATAGACCAATTGGAATATCGGCTAAGGTAAACTCAGTTCCTGCAACATAGGCTTGAGTTTTTGCAAGCTGTTGGTCAAGAATCTGCATATGGTGATTCCAATTATCAATACCTTTTTTTAATAAATCTGGATCTTGATGATTTGGTGAATGTCTAAGCAAAGACATAATCGTATAAGTCCAACTATTATTTAGCTCGATCGCTTGCCAATCAAGCCACTGGTCAACAAAGAATCTTTCTTTCGCTTGAGTAGGGTAAAGCTTATGGTCTTTATCGTAAGCATTGGCGAGATAACGGATAATACTGTTAGACTGCCACAGTACTAAATCGCCATCTAAAACAACAGGAATTTGACCATTTGGGTTTAATTGCAAATATTCTGGTGATTGTGCAGAGCGAAAGCCTCGACCCCAGTCTTCTCTTTCATATTCAAGATTTAATTCTTCACATAGCCATAAGACTTTGCGAACGTTAATTGAGTTATCGCGTCCTAAAATTTTTAACATATTGTTTTCTGACTTTTCGTGAGTTTAAGTAAATTGAATGTAATACAGATTCTTTAATTTTTTAAGATTTAATAATAAAAAAGATAGCAGAACAAATACTAGCTATAAGAGCATAATTTTTTTGATATTTATTATTCTGTTTTGGGGAAAAATACAGACAGTTTTGTATAGTTGGTGTTAAAATAATGTATTGAAAATGAAAATATAAATTCTGAATGTATCTTAATTTTACAATTGATGATCAAGACAAGATCATAGGGGAAGGCGTAATACAGGTAGGTTGGTTTCTGGTAGATGATAAGTCTGCATTACTTTATGAACCACCTTATCGAATGCGTTCAAAATCTGAAACCAAGCATGCTAAGTCAGCGAGTCGTTGTCCTGCAGTATTACAACTTGAAAGTCGCTACTTCGTGGTGAATTGTCCTTTTGATTTTCATTTAAGATTCGCCCGAGATGCAAACGGAAAACCGACTTTAGTTAATGTATTAGGCGACCAGTCACCTGTTCGAGCCAATAAATTACGCGAGTTGCTAACGTTGGTAAATGAAAATGAATGGCGGACACCCCAAGTGCCAATTCTTCAGCTTAAATTGCCTTACTGTTTTATAGCCGATGAAGTCGTGTATTTAACTCAACTCGATGCATTTGCACATTATCGTAAAAAACCTTTACCTGGAACTATTTTTGGTGGACGTTTCCCAATTCATATTTGGCCTAGACCATTAATGTGGGCGTTTGAATGGCACGATACATCAAAGGATTTAATATTAAAACGTGGTGACCCTTTATTTTACTGCCAGTTTGATGGTTTTGATCCATCAAGAACGGTTAAGTTAATTCAAGCAGAAAAAACTCCTGAGCTTATGCATTATATTGAACAAATATCTGGTGTTGTAAATTATATGAATCAGACATTTAGTTTGTTTAATGAAGTAGAGAAAATAAGGCCAATTAGACTACTTGAAAATAAAAGAGGTTGCAAGTGAAGAAATATAAAATATTTTTTTTAGCTGTTTTTGTGTTTTTTTTGATATTTAAATTTTCAAATAATAAATATCAAAAATATATAATTAATAAAAATGAAGAAAAAGGATTTTGTACAAGTGAGAATAAATATCTTACGGATGAAGAAAAGTTAATAAATTTAAAAGCAGATTTTTTGGCTATACAAATGGAACATTGGATTAGAGAGGGTCGTGAAGGATTTAATGTGTATGATAATGCAATGTATATTTCTAAATTTAATTTTAATAATAGGGAAAAAATTATTGAAGTGATAAGTACTTCAAAAATAGATAAAAAATTTGAAGAGAATATGGATGTTGTAGCAGTAGCAACAATGCAGGATTATTACAATAATAAAAATTGTAAGAAAGATAAAAGTAGATGCAAAGATTTAAGTGAAAATAAGAATAATTTAAAAAGTTTGTGGACGAAAGATAATCGGATGAATATTGATTATGTAAAAAACTTGCCAATGAACTATTCTGTAATAACTTCTGGTGGAACAATTTTTCCACTTTCAAGTTTAAAAAAAATAAGTAATGGTAATTATAGTATAGAAGCATATTCATTTAACAAGCTTTGTTGTGATAATAAAGAAATTTCAAAAGAAATTAAAGCAATAGATTTAAAAATAGTAGGAAATTGGAAAAGAATGAAGGGAGGTGAAAAATTATATAGCACAAAAGAACCTAAGTTGAATTTAAAACAAATTAATGGTGAAGATATTGATGCTGTTTATATTATGAAGTTATATGAAAATTTAGCACTCAATGAGCCAGAACAAATCCAAAGATATGGGGTACGTATGAGTGTGGCTTCTCTAAGAAAAGATATATATCCATTTGTGAGGAGAATATTGGTAACTGCATGTGGCACTATTTCAGAAGAAGAGCAAGTATTTAACTCTAGTGAAACTCAAAGTGGTGAAGATATCTCATTAAGAAAAAGAAATAAACTATATTAATTTAAAATTTATTTTTTTAAATAGTATATTGATAATATTGATTTTATAAAATATATAGATGATTTGTTTTACTTTTAGGTTAATTTTTTAATTCAAATATTTTTTATACTAGGGGTGTTGAAGTGATCTTTTGAATTTTTTTAATTTTTTAAGCAATGTTTTTAAAATATGATTATTTTTAGTTAAGGGGTGTGTGTGAGTTCAATTATTAATATGTTTGAAATGATCAGTTATTATTTATATGGGCAGCGGGAAAAACCAGAAAATTTACTTGATGATAAAATTATTTCTTCTGATCGTGATAACTTGGCAACTAAAGTCCATATAAATTCAATAGAATTTATGGCCACTGGAGCTGGACGTTATGTAGGTTTGGGCAATGTTACAGCAGTAAGAAAATTTTTAGCTGGTGAGTATGCTGATAAACTAATAGTTGGAAAAGTTTATTATACAAGTGAACTTTTTGATGCGCTTGGTTATAAAGATTATCCTAATAATGGAAAAACTCAGCTTAGTGTTTTAAATTATGGTCTTGATACAAATAGTAATGATTATGTTGATAGATCTTACGTGTTCGGTTCAATGTCCTTTACTATTAATCCAGATGCACAGTTTATTGTTGGAAAAGATGGATCTTTTCAAATTAAAAATATTTCGATAATTCCTATAGATGATAACTTTGATTATACATCTGGTAACGGTGTCGCTCAATTAACGAACTTACTTACAAAAGGTGCGATTGATCCCTATCATATAGGAAAGACTGTAAATATAATATTTGATGATAAAAACAAATTGCAGAAAATTGATCTTGATAAAAGTGATTTACCATCTCTAATAAAACAAGAAAATTATTTGCAAGGTTTAATTACGGAAGCTAAAGATTATTCATCATCTTTACCTAATAATATACCTATTCCAGATGCTGGAAAGCTTTTAGAAGCATTAGAAACTTTAATTAAAAATGATATTATTAGTTATGTAGATAATTCTGGACGTGCAATCATTTACGGCTCAAGTAAACAAGATAATTTGGGTGATGGAGAGTTAACGAATTTAGTTTTACAAAAATCAATTCTATTGAGTATAGCCAATTTACCCTCTTCATTAAATTTAAATGAAAAATTAATTAACCTTATAAATTTGGCGAAGAGTTTATTAACTCAAAAAGGTATTTCTATTGTTTCTGGTGATGGGGATGATTCGCTTACTGGAACAAAATATTCTGATGCCTTATATGGTGGGAGCGATGATGATTCGTTAAATGGTGCTGAAGACAATGACTACCTGAATGGTGGAGTGGGGAATGATATTTTAGATGGTGGAGAGGGTGATGATAATTTAGTCGATGAAAAAGGTAATGATACCTATATTTTTAATGGAAATTTTGGAAAAGATTCTATTTATGATCTAGATGGGAATGGTCAGATAAAAATAGATGATATAGCTCTTAGTGTAGGTGAAAAAGTTAATAATAAAATATGGAAAAGTGCTGATGGGAAATTCTCAATCGTTTTAGTTGAAGACTTTGATGGTGTAGTTACTACACAAAAAGTTGTAATTAGTGACGAAAATGAAATTAATAAAATTACAGTAAGACATTTTAATAATGGGGCATTAGGGCTCTCCTTCGGGGATATAGAGGATAACACTACTCCTCCATCTGAAACTTCAATTTATTCCTTTGGTACAGAAGGTAATAATATTATTTTTGATGAACGTTATATAGCTAGCTTTGGAGGAAATGACTTTATTCATTCTACTAATGAAAATGCTGTCATTATTGCCGGTGATGGTAATGATTTAATTTCTACAGGTAAAGGAAACGATACTATTTATGCAGGAGTGACTAATTCAAACCAAGATAATAATATTATATTTTCTGGTGAGGGGCTAGATAAAGTTTATGGCGGAAGTGGTAATGATATTATTATGTCTTCAAATAGACTAGATGCTTTAAAAGAATCATTATTGAATCAAATTGGAAGTGCAGATGTAGGTAGTACGGATTTTACTAAAGAATATAATGTCTTAAACTTTAATTTTGAAATGGATTTAGATGAGACTAATAGATTTTCATATTATATAAAAAATGACTTATCGCAAATTACAGAACAAATTCTTCCTATTTTTGATATTTATTATACAGGACAAAAGGGTAAGTACTATTTTTATAATCTTGTAGAAGCTTTAAATTATGGCCATGGATATGCAGGAAGTGATATTGCTTATGGTGGTCAAGGAAATGACATTATCTTGGGGTCATCTGATAAAGATTTTTTATATGGTGGGGAAGGAGATGATGCTATTTATGGAATGGATGGTGGTGATTATCTATATGGAGGAGAGAATAACGATATCGTATATGGCGGGGATGGGAGTGATGATCTTACTGGTGGCAATGGAAATGATAGTCTTGTTGGTGGACTTGAACGAGATATCATCTATGGCGGTGAAGGTGATGACAACATTCAAGCTGATTTAGAGAATTTGAGAGATATATCTGCTCCACCAATTGAATCTACTAATTATAACCGTTTTGGTAATGACTTGGTTTATGGGGGTGTGGGAAACGATAAGATCTGGGGAAATCTAGGTAATGATGAAATTTTTGGTGATGAAGGTGATGATGAAATTTCGGGAGATCATCTAACCTTAGATGGGCAATATCATGGAGATGACAAGTTATTTGGAGGGAATGGGGATGATAAACTATGGGGTGATGGCGGGAAAGATATAATCGAAGGTGGGAAAGGGAATGATAAAATTTCAGGAGATAATATTTCATTAGATGGTAGATACCATAATGAAGACATTCTATATGGTGGAGATGGTGAAGATGCGATTTGGGGAGATGGAAGTTCAGATACTATTTATGGAGGAGATGGAGATGATGAAATTGCAGGAGATGATTCTGGTTTAGATGGGCAATATCATGGTGGTGATAAAATTTATGGAGGCGATGGAAAGGATAAGATTTGGGGGCAAGGTGATGAAGATTATATTTATGGAGGAGATGGAGATGATGTAATTGCAGGAGATGAGTCTAGTTTAGATGGACAGTATCATGGTGACGATAAGATTTATGGAGGTAATGATAATGATGAGATCAATGGGGATGGTGGTAATGATCAAATCTATGGAGATGACGGTAATGATAGAATCTCAGGAGATAATTCAGCTTTAGATCATCAATATCATGGAAACGATCAAATCTATGGAGGTTTAGGAGATGATCTTTTATGGGGAAATGGGGGGGCAGATACTATTTATGGCGGAGTTGGTAGTGATTATATAGAAGGAGATAATAGTCAGTTAGATGCTCAATATCATGGTGATGATACACTTTATGGTGATGTTGGGAATGATAATATTCGTGGTGATGGTGGTTCGGATATTTTATATGGAGGTGATGGAGATGATTATCTGGTAGGTGATGGTACTAATAATCATACATTCGATGGTAATGATCAACTTTATGGTGGTAATGGAAAAGATAGTTTATCTGGTTTTGATGGTAATGATATTTTAGATGGCGGAGCTGGAGATGATATCATTTTTGGTGGAAAAGGTGATGACACTTTTATAAGTAATCAAGGGAATGATCAATTATCTGGAGGTGAGGGAAATGATACATACCATATTCAAGTAAGAGATTCGGAAGTTAAAATTTTAGATAGTTCTGGAGAAAACCACTTTTATTTAGAAGGAAATTTTAATCTTTCAAATATAAATATCTATCATTATAAGAATGCGGTTAGTCTTATTAGTCCAACAACAAGTCAAGATCCTGATGCTGTTTTACCCCAGTTTAAATTAACTTTTTTTGATGATAGTAAAACTCAACCAACAATTGATGGGGGAATTATCACAGATGAATATGAAAACAACGTTACGGGCGGTTACAATCAATATCTTCATTTTAGTCGCAATGAATATAATGTAAATACAAATTTAAATAATACTATTCAGAATGACTATGTGATTCATATCGATACCTATTTAAAAGAACGTGAAGGACTAAGTTATAAAGTTTTGAATGGGTCTTGGCATGGTGTTCAAGGATTATATTTAATTTTTACTAATAGTTATATTAAAGATGATAATTTAATTTATCAAAATTCTGATTTAAGTGACATTGTTGATATTCAACAGATTAGAAATAATGTTATTTCATATGGACAATATCAGGCCAATGAATATCACTTGTTGGGTGGTAATGACCAAACAACAGGCTCTGAGAGTGAGGATATTGTTTATGGTGGGATTGGCGATGACACTATCAAAGGTCTTGGTGGTTCAGATCAGCTCTTTGGCGATGAAGGGAATGATAGGTTAGAGGGGGATACTGGCAATGACTTTATTAGTGGTGGCACAGGTAATGATCAGCTTTTTGGTGGTGAAGGTGATGATCAGTTAGAAGGTGGCGATGGAAATGACATTATTGAAGGTGGTGATGGCAATGATATTATTAAAGGAGGTATTGGTAGTAATCAGCTTTTCGGTGGTGCAGGTGAAGATCATTTAGAAGGTGGGGATGATGATGACCATTTAGAAGCTGGCGACGGAAATGACATTATCGAGGGCGGCACTGGCAATGATCAACTTTTTGGAGATATTGGTAGAGACGTGCTTTACGGTGGAGATGGTGATGATAAATTATACGGCGGAGATGATAATGATATTTTAAGTGGAGGAAAAGGTAATAATATTTTAGAAGGAGGAAATGGGGAGGATATTTATTTATTTGATATATTTAGTCAACAGAATACTATCTATGATGGGGATGATAGTATATTAAAGTTTAATGGAATAACTTCAAAAGATGTAATAATTGAAGTGGTGAAAGATGATTTAAATATTCATTATAATGAAAGTTCATTAGTTACAATTTCTAATTTTATATTGAAAGGGAATATCAAGGAAATTCAGTTTGAGGACTTGACTCTAACAAAAGATAAGTTGAATGAGTCAATAAGAATAACAAAACTAGGAGATAGTGGTGACAATTACTTGGGTGGTTCTGCTGAGTTTAATAATATTATATATGGTGGTGATGGTAATGATAATTTATCTGGTGGAAAATTATTAAATTATCTTTATGGGGGAAGTGGTAATGATTTATTTCAAGTAAATTATTCATACTCTCAATCAGAATTTAATTTATTTGGTGGGTTGGGTTATGATTCATACAATTTAAAATTAGGTACAAAAACTTGGATTGAGGATGAAGACTATCTTGGGGTTGTAAATGTTGATTCACAAATCTATTTTACATTAGTAGGTAATGTTTTTATTCGCTCACCAAATAGCAGTTCTGCTGAATTAATATCTCAAAATAATGGACATACAGAATATAAATACACATTGAATAATAGGCCATTACTTCAAGCAACTTATGATTATCATTCTAAAACATTTACTCTCATGAAGGATGATTTGTTTGTTTTTGGGTTGAAAAATATAAACGCAGCTAGTGATTTAAGTTTATATAAAAATATGAATATTAGAATCGATGGTGAGGATGTTTATCATACTAATGCCACTTATAGTCATTATCTAGCTACTGAATTTAAACTAACAGATTTTATTTCATCTATTGGCGATGTGAAATCTATTTATGATGATAGCGATAATGTAATTGATGGTTTTGGAAATTTAAATAATTTAATTTATGCAGGAAATGGCAAAAATATTATTTTAACTAAAAGTGGGAATGATACCATTTATTCAGGAAGTGGAGCAGACACAATAGATGTTGGTAGTGGAAATAATAAAGTTGAAAGTGGTGATGGTGATGACCAAATAACTATAGGTCAAGGGAAGAATTATATAACAGCAGGTGCTGGAAATGATATTATTCTAGGTGGAAAAGGTGAAGTATATGGGGGCGAAGGTAATGATTATATATCTATAGAAAGTGGTGATGTTTATGGCGGTAATGGTGATGATATTCTTTTTGCTGGAAAATCAGGTGTTTATTTAGATGGTGGTGATGGAGCAGATCATCTGATAGGAGGGTTAGGTGATGATATCTTTGTTGTGGATGAACAAGATACTTACGAAGAAAATGATCCAAATGGTGGTTACGATACAATTTATATTGCTAAAAATTTTGATCTTGCATTAAATAATTTTGAGGCTGTTACATTATTGGGTAACCAGAATATTAATGCCTATGGAGATGAATTTGATAATAAATTAATTGGTAATAGTGGTAATAACTATATTGACGGTCGTGCAGGCAGTGACTATATGCAAGGGGGTATGGGTAATGACTATTATGTTGTTGATACAACCGAAACTATCGAAACTGATGAGAATGGTAATACTTACATTATAGAGGGTGACCAAGTTGTTGAAGATGTTGATGGGGGAATAGATACCCTAGAACGTTGGGAAGATGCACGCTTTATTGGTCAAGATGAAAATGGAAATCCAGTTTTAACAGATAGTTATAAAATATTAGAAAATAACATCGAAAATCTTATTTTAAAAGGTAATGCTAAAACAGGATTTGGTAATGATCTTGATAATATCATTGTTGGAAATGAGCAAGATAATTATATTGATGGTTTAGCCGGAAATGATACTTATATTTTTAGCCGAGGTGGTGGTACAGATACCTACAGCTTTGAAGATAATATTGATGCTGTAAATATATTAAAAATTCAAGGTTATTCAGCTAATGATGTATCTGCTCAAAAATATGGCGATAGCGTATATCTTAGTTTTAAAGGTACAAATGATCATATTTGGCTTTCTAATTATTATATTGCAGATACCGAAAATACCACCTATAAGATGGATCAGATTAATTTTGATTCTGGAGTGATTTGGGGTGTTGATGATATTAACACATTAGTTAATAGAGCCTTAACAAACCATGCACCAACTGTTAATGCAGCTATACCATTAATTACAAGTAATCAGGGAACTGAATTTAGCTATAAATTTGCTAATAATATTATTGTTGATCAGGATAGCTGGGATTCTTTGAGTTATAAAATTACTTTAACGACTAAAGATAGTAGTGGACAATACCAATCTATTCCATCATGGTTAAGTTTTGATACTGCAACACAAACTTTATCTGGTACTCCTCCTACTAATGTGACTGGCAACTTATCGTTCTTTTATTGGGGAACAGATATGTATGGTTATAGTACCGCCACCTCATTTAATTTAAAAGTTAGTCTACCGAACCAAGCTCCAACATTGTTAAATGCAATTGCAGATCAAAGCGTGACGGATGCTAAAGCATTTAGCTATACCGTTCCTGTAACAACATTCAAAGACCCTGATGGTGATACATTAACGTATTCGGCTACCTTAGAAGATGGCTCTCCATTACCATCTTGGCTTAGTTTCAACCCAACTACGAGAGTGTTGAGTGGCACTTCACCTGATAACACAATGCCGCTAAATATTAAAATTACAGTCAAAGATATTGCTAACCAATCAGTTTCTGATGTGTTTAAGCTAACATTTGTTGTTCAAAATCAAACAATAAATGGAACAAGCAATGCTGATACGTTATATGGGGCTTCAGGAAATGACACACTAACAGGTCAAGCAGGTAATGATATTCTTTATGGGCAAGCAGGTAATGACACTTTAAATGGTGGTACTGGTAACGACACAATGTACGGTGGAAAAGGTGATGACACTTATATTGTGGATAGTACTGCTGATGTTATTAGTGAAAGTGTGAATGAAGGAACTGATACTGTCCAAAGTAGTGTTACTTACACATTAGTAAATAATGTGGAAAATTTAACCTTAACAGGCACTACAGCAATTAATGGTACAGGTAATGCACTCAATAATGTGATTGTTGGTAATAGTGCAATT